>NZ_JBLYZI010000028.1:0-56730 GCF_057680865.1 Endozoicomonas sp. Z74 | reverse complement strand
CCGGAAATACCTTGTGCATCACCGGCAATGGGTGAGGGCGGCAGAGTTTTATGGAGGACACCGATCTGCTCTGGGGACATCATGGGTATGGACTTCAGGATGTCTTGGAATTGCTGAGGTTTCATGGCTGGAACTCCACTTTACACGACAATTCTCATGCTCAGGGAGTATAGACCATGTTAGCAACATTTAATTTGAACAGCGCCAAGCTCTCCCATAAACGCTGAAAACCAGAATATGCGAAACCATTGAACCTGACAGACTGTTTCAGAAGACAACAGACATGTAAAATCAAGATCAACAGCATTTGATTCCAGCTCTCTATTATTTCCACCAGCCATTGCAGAGTGGAAAATGAATCTATTATTATTCGAAATTGAGAATTGATGCTCATCAGGCAAAAAGGTAATCTTCAATCTTTTTCCAGATGCATCCCCAACACCAATAAACTGCCTATTCTGAAATCCATGGGGCCCGGCAAAAACAACTCCACGACAAGAAGAAAACAAAATAGAAATAAGAGTTAAAAATAGCAGCCACCAAAAAGAACCTCGACCAACCCGCTGTTTCATGACATAGATCAGCAGTACCTTTCAGATACTGACTCCTTAGCCAAAAACACAAAGGATAGCACTCGTTCCATCAAAACCTGGGACAACCTCAAACTGGCAGTGTTTTCTCAATCACCTTGCCAACGCCATCCAGCCACTCTAACTGAGTACCTCACTGAAGTAGAGGACGACCACTATTTCTCACTCCTGATCAACAAGGACTCGCAATAGCAGCCAAAATCCAGTACAAAGCAGGACATAACAAACGACATATGACTCTCAGTCATATCACAATAACCACTGGGGAATGCCATGACACCACTTCAGGCCACACTGGCGGCCATTGACAAACTCCACGCCCAGGATCCAAAAACCATTAACGGTGAAGCCGCTGAACTGATCTACGCCCGGCGAATGACACAGTGGCTTCAGCAGTTGGCCCCCCACGCCACTGAGGAATTGCAGATTGCGGTTCGCAGCCAGCACCTTTGCCGCTGGGAAATCCCCCGCTCCGAATTCCCAACGGGACGCACCGGATATCTGAAATGGCGGATGGAACTGGGCAGGCTTCATGGGGAGAAAGCGGCAGAGGTGATGGCCAGCCAGGGTTACCCCCGTGAGCGTTGTGACCGGGTCCGGACCCTTATTCGAAAACAGGGCATCAAGCGGGATAACGACATCCAGACCCTGGAGGACTGTGCCTGCCTGGTATTTATTGAGCATGATTTTGCCACTTTTGCCGAAAAGCACCCTGAGGAGAAGGTGCTCGATATTGTCCGGAAAACCTGGGGAAAAATGTCAGACCAGGCCCAACAACGGGCATTGGGATTGCCCTTGCCAGACAGTGCCCTGAACCTGCTTGGCAAAGCCCTGCAATAATAAAAACCCGATTAAAGCTATTTCTTTAATCGGGAATAATACAACTCTTTTATTAACTTGACTTCGGTACTAACGCAGAGTAGTGGCCTCCATGGGAAGCACTATACAAGTACTTTTTCTTTTCTTTCTGTGCATAATCAGCTGCATAGTCAGAAGAAGCGCTCCTTAATTTCTCAAGGTAATCTTGCCAGCGTTTGTTTGGACTCTCCTCTACCTCAAAGACCGAAATATTGAATTTATCACAAACCTTGACTAGACAGCGTTGATAATAATACTCATAAGCGTCCTTGTAAGCTGACTTATAAATTCCACCAGCCGTTTCCTTTACATGTTCATCTCCATAAAGTCGCCCTTCATTAGGATTAAATCGATGACAGTATTTCATACCACCGGTCTTATGATTGATAGAGCCTCTCATTTGAACCATAATAACAGGAAGCTCCCCATCAGCATCCATGCGTCGGCTTCGACTATTAACATACAGCTGACCGTTATCGTTAAAGACCTCTACAATCTCAACATCCACACCATAGCGCTGATAAATGGTTTCACATATTCGCCAACCAATATTCTCATCGCCAAGTTCAATCAGAGCTCCTTCATCTACTGTGCCTGTCAGACTGGTACGCACATCCTTGACAAAGGCATTACACTCATCTTTGTTGTCGCCAAAGACCTTCCTTGCCTGCGCTAGACTGCCGGAAAGGCTATCACCACTTATCCCTTGCGCTCTTAACGCTATGAAAACAGATCTAGGAAGGCAATTATTGTCTTTTCCACTGACAGGCAAAGAAGTGAATCCACGGGGTGAGTAGTCAGCTTCGATTTCACCAGATGAAGCAACAGGTCCCAAATAAACCTCCTCAAGCAACTCTCCATATGCTGGCTGCATACCCTGTATGTTCTTTTGTATTTGACGAGCAAGATGATAACGTGGATCATCTTTCTCTTCGGAGGATTCATTATCAGCAGCATCATTGCCCAATCCCTCAGAAGAGTCAAAGCTCTCTGTTTCAAGCTCACTCTGCCGTTCTTTATTGTCGCTACCCAATAGACTCTCATCACTGGAATCAGCACTGTCTAAATCACAACTGTCTGTATCTTCAAAACCACTATCACTATCAGAACGATCCAGGGCTACCAAGCGCGTTTCAACTTGATCATACTTTTCCCTTAGCATTCCCACATTTATATCAAAATAGTCTTTATTTATACGAACGTTGTAATACTGCTCAAATTCGTTAAATATATGAGCATTTCCCGGAGTGCACTTTAGCTTTTTCATTTTATCAAAATCAGACTTTATGCAACTCGCCATGTATAAATTGTACTTAAACCATGACGGACTAGGTTCTGCTGTTTTAACCCCATGTGAGGCAAGGTACGCTGCAGCAGGATGTTTATTTTTTTCAAAACCACCCGCCTGTCGAGGAGAGGGCATCCCGCCCTTTGAAGAAACTGTATCCATACATTACCCCTTTCTTTAATCCTTTATGATCAACAGGCAATATCACACAGATCCGATTGCAACCCCCTAACTAAAACGTTAGAACCAGTAACTAAAGATAAAAATACCACCCCCAAAAATCTTAATTTCCTCCTGTAAAGCCGTTAAGCTTCTCCCAGGACCTTCACTGGCAGCTAACCATCGCCCTGCTCACTTTCTCTGGCACATCACACAACCACAATGACTAAAAAAGCAAAAAGCTGGATCGAAGCTCCCAATCTGGCGATCGGAGCCACTAATCTCCGCCGGGTCTGCTGGCTGCGCGCTATCCTGATCGCCTCTGAAACCCTTGCCCTGCTGTTTTCTCAGTACTATCTGCAACCTTTAAGTAGCCTGGCCATTCCCCCAACAGGCCCTCTGCTTCTACTGACCACGAATATACTGGTTACCCTGATCACTCTGTGGCGGCTTCAGGCCCTTCCCCACCCAGTCAGAAACACCGAGTTTTTCGGGCAGCTGATGTTTGATGTCTTAAGCCACAGTCTTCTGCTCTATTTTACCGGGGGTTATACCAACCCCCTGGTGTCCGTTTACCTGATCCCCATCACCATTGGTGCTGCACTGCTCCCACCCCGCTTTAGCTGGGGCCTGACATTGTCATCCATTGTCGCCTACACCCTGCTGATGAACTGGTATCAGCCAGCCGGAGCTCATATCGACCATGAAATGCCCGGCGACCATCAACAGGCCATTGCTCTGCATCTGGCTGGTATGTGGGGCACTTTTGTTCTAAGCGCCCTGCTGATCAATGTTTTCATTGTATTAATGGCCAACACCGTCAGACAGCAACAGGCTGCCATCGCCCAGGCCAGGGAGAGACAGCTTCGGGATGAAAATATTCTTGGCATCGCTCTTCAAGCTGCTGGAGCGGCCCATGAACTGGGAACCCCTCTGGCTACCATGGCGGTGGTTCTTGGGGATCTTCTGGAAGAGCAGGAAGGTGAACAGGGAGGCAGTGCTGCACTGGTGGATGACCTGACGCTGCTGCGCAACCAGGTGGAAGAGTGCAAAAAAAGATTGAATCAGGTGGTTGCTGACAGTCAGCACACCCAGATAGAAACCATTGCCGTCAGCCATTTTATCAGCCAGGTTTTGAGTCAATGGCAACTGCTCCGCCCTGAATCGAACCTACAATATGCCACGCCCTCCTGGTCACACTCCACTGGCATACGCTGTGATAACTCCCTGTATCAGGCCGTCATTGCCCTGCTGGATAATGCGGAAAACGCCAGCCCCGGTCAGGTCATGCTGTCGGTAGGCATGGACGGTCATCAGATCATTATAAAGATCACTGACCAGGGCGGTGGCCTTCCAAAAGCAATAACAGAGCAAATAGGTACACTGCTTATTGATGAGGGCCTGGAAGATGACGGTCCCACAGACCTCAAAAAAACCATCAAAAAAACACGCCCTCCTCACTTTGCTCCTCTTAAAGCTGGAGCATCACACCAAAAGAAAAACCAGGGTATGGGCGTTGGGTTATTGCTCAGCCAGGCCAGCATTGAGCGTCTTGGGGGACAAGTCAGGCTGTATCGCCTGACTCGGGGCACACTGACTGAAATCTCTCTGCCCGTCACCGCCATTCAAAAGAGTCAAACTTGAGTATTTTCTCAAAACCGACAGAATACTCATAACCTCAACGAGGAGCGATGAATGACTTTACCGGCACTTTCACCGCCTGAAGCCAATACGATTCTGGTGGCCGACGATGACCAGACCTTTCTGCAGGTTCTGGCCCGCTCCCTGCGTAAACGGGGGTTTGAAGCCATCACCGCAGACTCTGTCACCAGAGCCACCACACTGCAACAGAAGCACAAACCGGATGGAGCAGTGGTCGACCTGAAAATGGGTAGCCAAAGCGGGCTTACCCTGATTCCGGAATTACTGAACTTCAATCCACAGATTCATATTGTCGTGCTGACCGGCTATGCCAGTATTGCCACTGCGGTTGAAGCCATGAAACTGGGAGCAAAGGATTACCTGTGCAAACCCGCAGACACCCGGCAGATATTGAACGCCCTGGGAATAAAGCAAAAGTCACCGAAGAGAAACCGGAAGTGCCCCCCACTCCCATGTCATTCAACCAGCTGGAGTGGGAACACCTTCAAAAAGCACTCCAGGAAAATGACGGTAACATTTCGGCGACCGCCAGAAGCCTGGGGATGCACCGGCGAACCCTGCAGAGAAAGCTGAACAAGAAACCAGGCTATCGATGAACAACCTGGACTTTTCCATTGGAAAAAGTATTCTTCAACCCTCACAATGAATCACTGATCACCTGCCTTGCTATTCAAACGTTTTCTTATAAAAAATCGAAGCCTGTTGTCAGGGGTGGGTATTGCTGGCTTGACTCCCCTGGTTTGCAGCACGCTGATCACTGCCTGGGCTGTTCAGAACCACGCAATGATTCAGTCCATGACCAGCGGCCACTGGCTACTGGCTTTTTTCCTCAGCACCTTCACCATGGCCCTGGCCATTACTCCCACCACATTCATTGCTCTGATCAGCGGCTACTTTCTGGGATGGAAAGCGCTACCGGGGATGACCGCTGCCTACCTTCTGGCTTCCGTTCTGGGGTTTATGATCGGACAGCGTCTGGACGGAGGAAAGCTGCTGAAGAGCATCCCCCACCGCTCTGCCTTCTTCAAACTGGCTGAGACCATGAAGCAAAAGGATTTTCTGTTTATGATCCTGGTCAGAGTGTCTCCGGTTCTTCCTTTCTCGCTTATCAATCTTTTATTACCGGCACTGGGCATTCGCCTGAGAGTATTTGTCACTGCCGGATTTATCGGTATGCTGCCACGAACCCTGTTTTCCCTGTGGGCCGGCATGCAGGCGTACAGCCTGGTGACCCTGGTCAGCAACCCTGACCACAACAACCTGACAATTTCTGTACTGGTCATCACCGGACTTCTTTCTGCAGGAGGCCTGCTTTACCTTGCATTAAGGGCCTCATCTCAGTGGTTAAGCTCCAACTAACTCCTGCCTGACTCAATACCCCTGCCATTCAGTCGACATCCTTTAAACGCGATGTGGACTTTCGCAGGAGGCTGAGACTATGAAAGGAGGCTATGAGGCTGTCACCCCTTTCCTCAAAAAAACCGGTTCGCTGTGGTTCGTGTTATTCCTGGTGGTATTCCTGACCGCCTGCAACAGTACCTGGTTTTACCGCCCCAATAAAATTGACTACAGAGCATTGGGGCCTATCCCACCCTATACTCCTTACACCATTCCCTCTCTTTCAGGCAATACATTGGAAGTGGCTGTTATACCCGCTGTACCTCAGGCCAACCGAAACAGAACCCTGCTGGTACACTTTCATGGCAATGCCACCAACCTGTCCTGGACATCACAGCGCTATGACTGGCTCACAGAATACGGCTATGACCTTCTGGTGTTTGACTACTCCGGCTATGGTCAGTCAACCGGTACACCTACACCCCGGAATACCACCCTCGACGGCCTGACCCTGCTGGAGCATGCAAAACGGCTGAAGGCCTCAGGGCAATGGGACCGCATCATTCTGATTGGGACGTCACTGGGGGGAAATATTCTGCTCCACAGCCTGGCTCAATTCCCCCACAGTGATGAATTCCAGCGAATCGTTATCGACAGCAGCTTTCTCAGTTTCCAGGGGGTCGCCTCCTCCCTGATTGCCAAGGGGGCCGGAGGGCAGGCCTTTACATGGCTATCCCGGCTGGTGATCTCTGACCGTTATTCCGCCGCCAGTCAACTTGAATCAATGCCCGATCGCCCGCTGATCGTGGTCCACTGCCAAAGCGACTCTCTGGTGGATTTTACTCTGGGCTATGCTCTTTACCGGCGCGTCCCCTCCTCCCATAAAACCTTCTGGGCATTGCCAGACTGCCAGCACGCCCGGGGACTTACACGGCAACACCCGGAAAACCACAGCACGTTTCTCTCCCTGCTGGCGCCTGACCGGATCAACTGAACTCTCCTCAGCAAATCCCCCCACCGTAAACATTGCCGCAATACATCCCCCTCCAGTACACTGAGGCCAGGAACAGAAGGGCCGGGGAAAAGCATGGCAGACGAAAAGGTGGCCATTTTCGTAGATGTACAGAACATCTACTACACCACACGACAGGCGTATCAGTGCCATCTTGATTACAATGCCTTCTGGGCCCGGGTTACCCGGAATCGCAAAGTGATCAAGGCCATTGCTTATGCCATTGACCGCGGCGATAGCCGACAGCAGCAGTTTCAGAACATTCTCAGGGCCATCGGCTTCGAGGTAAAACTGAAGCCCTATATCCAGCGCACCGATGGCTCCTCCAAAGGCGACTGGGATGTAGGCATTACCCTGGACGTTATGTCCTGGGCTCCGGAAGTGGATACCGTGGTTCTGGCCTCCGGTGATGGCGACTTTGACCTGCTTCTGAAGAAAGTCATCCAGGAGTATGGTGTCTCTACAGAAGTCCACAGTGTGGAACCTCTGACCGCAGCCTCCCTGATTCAGGCCAGCAGCCGTTTTATTCCCTTATCCCAGGAGTTACTGCTCCCTATCCGCAAACCCTGAACAGACGACACCGCCTTAATTTTCCAGACAGGAACAGCCATGAGCCACGCGCGCTTTACTGAAGGTTCAACCATGCGGCACATCTGCGTTATGAGCCTCAGTGGAGCAACGGGGATAACGGCCCTTTTTCTGGTCGATATGCTGGACCTGTTTTTTCTCAGCCTTCTGGGAGAAAAGTACCTGGCGGCAGCTGTCGGGTACGCAGGCACCATCCTGTTCCTGACCACATCCATCGGAATTGGCCTCTCCATTGCGTCTGCAGCACTGGTCTCAAAAGCCATAGGCGCCGGAGATCGCAGGCAGGCCAGCCGGTATATGATCAATGTTATTGCCCTCACCCTGACCATCAGTGCCATCGTCGCCCTGGTGGTGTGGCTGGCCATCCCCTGGCTGCTGACCCTGGTGGGGGCTCGGGGAGAAGTTCACGCCTTGGGGGAGCAATATCTGCGCATACTGATTCCATCCATGCCGGTAGTGGCTGTGGCTATGGGCTGTGGTGCAGGCCTGAGAGCTCTGGGGGACGCCAGGCTTTCCATGTCATCAACCCTGGCGGGCGGAGCGGTCAACGCGGCCCTGGATCCAGTGTTTATTTTTCTGCTGGGGATGGGCATTGAAGGCGCCGCAGTAGCCTCAGTTTTTGCCCGGTTTACCATCCTGGCCGTTTCCGCCTATGGCATCTTTTATAAGCACCGGTTGTTCTGTCGCTTTCAATGGTCTCATTTTACCCGGGACCGGTCCGCTATCACCCGGATTGCCTTGCCCGCAATGTTCACCAATCTGGCCACCCCATTCAGCTCCCTTTTTGTCACCCGTGCCATCTCTGATTTTGGCGACAGTTACGTGGCAGGCTATGCCATTATCGGAAGAATCATCCCGGTCGCCTTTGGCGTTATTTTTGCCCTTTCCGGAGCTGTCGGACCCATCGTCGGGCAAAATTATGGTGCCCACCGGTTCAACCGGGTAAAACAAAGCCTTAAAGACGCCTACCTGTTTGCCTCGGTCTACATCCTGGCCGTGTCCCTGGTGTTACTGCTGGGGCAGAATCTGCTCGTCTCCCTGTTTAATGCCCGGGAGCAAACGGCAGAGTTCGTTCAGTACTTCTGCACATTTATTGCCATCAGTTTCATCTTCAACGGCTGGCAGTTTATTGCCAACGCTGCCTTCAACAACCTGGGAAAAGCGACCTGGTCAACCTGGTTGAACTGGGGAAAAGCCACCCTCGGAACCCTACCCTGTATAGCCCTGGGTTCCGAACTGGCCGGTGCTGAAGGTATTCTGATGGGACTGGCCGTTGGAGGTATACTCTTTGCCCTTGTCGCAGTGGTTCTGTCTTTCCAGTTGGTCAGCCATGCCCGGTCACTGGCAGAGGAACAAAAGCTGAAGGATGCCCGTTCTGAACCCACACCCGAAAACACATCACTGCCCTGCAGTTTGAATCCCCTTTCTTCAGAATGCGCACAGATGTGCCAGATTGCTGAAGAGGCAGAATGTGAAAACCCATTAGTAGAAGAAGCCAGCCATTGAGCCACTCAACTGTTCGCTTTATAAAGTCCTGATCACTCTTCATAACCGCAACTTGAGCCTGATAATGGCTAGCATTTTCATTCACTGTTAAAACCTGAATGCCAGCTTAATAAATCTTCAATAATCCTGAAACAGAGGCTCTATCCCGGTACCTGACAATAAAGGCAAAACCGGAAACAGCTGTATTTTTATCATAAAATAAATTGACATAAGTCAGACATAACTCAAACAAATCGCTACTCACCTGGAAGTAGCAGCCGTTTTTTCCAACCTCTCAGCAAATGGCCAACCCCTGATATTCAGAGGGCTTGAACAGATGGTCAGAACCGCTTACATCCCTCTTTTTTCAGTCTGTCCCCCTTTACAAATTCTCCCGGAACAAACGCTACAAAATCTTTGACATCCCAACGGACAGCTATTAGAGTTCCTAGTGGCCATTATTGAGAAGAACGAAAATCGTGTAGCTTTTTGAGTACTTCCTTATCGTCACACCACTTCTTAGTTTAAGTTATGCGGCTTTAAATGCTTTACTCTTAAATAGTTATATGAAGATGTGACTGCACATTGGCTTAACGCGTGTACAACGCATTTTTATAGAATATTCAGGAGACATTGCATGTCTAAATCTACAGGTACTGTGAAGTGGTTCAGCGAAGAGAAGGGCTTCGGCTTTATCGCACAGGACAATGGCGGTCCAGACGTGTTCGTTCACTTCCGTGCCATTTCTGGTGACGGCTTCAAGACGCTGGCTGAAGGCCAGGCAGTTACTTTCGACGTTGAGCAGGGTCAGAAAGGCCTGCAAGCTGCCAACGTAGAAAAAGTATAAGTTTTATTGAGTCCAGACTCGATAAACAGAAAAAGAGCGCTTTATGCGCTCTTTTTTTATGACCAGGGAAGGTCTGTATGCTGGCAACGCATGGAGCAGTTGCCAGTATATAGCCATGGATGGCTTGTATCCTGAAAATGCACGACCACATGGATGTGGGAGCTAGGGCGACGCAGGATGCCAAAGCCGTGGAGCAATTTTCAGGGTATGACCAAGCTTTTGTTGCGCTTCGCTGTGCTCAGCAGCAACCTACACTCCAGAAATCCCAGAAGAATGCTGGACGAGCCCTGCCCAAACTACTTAAACAACATCCAGACAGGCCGCCTTGAAATGAGCATACACCGTCTGACCAACGGATAACCCCAACCCTTTCAGGGACTTTCGGGTAATGAGTGCCAGCATCTGCTGACTTTCAAAAGCCAGGGACAGCAGAACGTGATGAGACCCCAGCTCTCGAATCCACTGAATGCGGACTGAAAGGCGGTTTTGCACACTGGTACAGCTGATATCATCCAGAACAATACTGACTTCATGGGCAGGCAGAACAACCCGAACCCACTCCCCCTTCTGAACAGAGAGCCGGTTCACCACCAGGGTCTGATCATCCAGCTGTAACTCCGTCAAAGGGTAATCCGGATCATGACGAACCACCCGGGCTTCCAGAACCGAAAGCGCCTGGTCATCATTGGCCAATGGCGAACCTGCCCGACTCATCAGATCACGACAAAAGCCACGATCCACTACATGGCCATGGTTTATCAACAATAACTGATCCGCCAGTCTCGCCACTTCTTCCCGGGCATGGCTGACCATAATGATGGGGATTTGAAAATGCCGCTGAATATCACGGAGCCGGGGCAGAATACTGACTTTTGATGCCCAGTCCAGAGAGGCCAGCGGCTCGTCCATCAACAACACCCGAGGAGCATTCAGGAGCGTTCTGGCTATGGCGACCCGCTGCTTTTCACCGCCAGACAACCGTGCAACACCCCGTCCCAACAGAGGCTCTATACCCAGCTGCTCAACCACCTCGGAAAACTCGGGAACCTTCCCGGAAGGTCTTGCCCTGCAGCGGGCAAACTCCAGGTTACCCATAACATCCAGGTGAGGGAACAGCCTTGCTTCCTGGAAGATATAACCAATTCCACGCTGCCGGGGAGGCACCCAGATACCCTGACCGGTATCCTGCCAGACCTCTCCCTGGAAAGTAATTCGCCCCTGCGCCCGACTCTCTAATCCCGATAGAGAACGAAGCAGTGACGTTTTGCCACACCCGGAAGGCCCCATAATCGCCCAGATCGCTCCGGTATCCAGAGACTCCTCAACCTGCAACGAAAACCGGTCGCGGGGTAATTGAATTGCAATCTCCAGCATACAGCTCCCTGTCTTCTATACCCAAAGGATTTCATGTTGCTACGCGGCGGCAAAAGAATGAGGCCCCAGGAGCTTAGATAAACTAAGTGACTGGGGCGAGTGATTGCTGCCAACAAAGTAGCAACTTGAAAGGCGACGGGTATATCTATCGTCTGGTGTCCCGGCGATTATCCAGGCTGTACAACACCACCAGCATGACCATGGCAAACAGCATCAATCCCGCTGCAATACTGTGAGCCTGCCCAAACTGCTGGGACTCCACTGCATCAAACAGGGCAATGGACAGCACCTGAGTCTCACCCGGAATATTGCCACCGATCATCAATACCACTCCAAACTCCCCCACGGTATGGGCAAAGCCCATACAGGCAGCCAGCACCAGCGCCCGGCGGGAACAGGGAAGAACGATATTGAAGAACCGGTCCAGAGGCCCGGCCCCCATCATCGCAGCGGCTTCCAGAAGCCCCTTGTCCAGTTGCTCAAAAGCCCGTTGCAGAGGCTGGACCACAAAGGGCATAGAGTAAATCACGGAAGCGATCACCAATCCGGAAAAGCTGAACGCCAGGGTTCCACCGGTCAGCTTCTGCCAGAATTGCCCAAAGGCATAGTTAGGTGAAAAACAGAGCAGCAGATAAAACCCGAGCACCGTTGGTGGCAACACCATGGGCAACCCAACCAGGGCTTCCAGCACCGGCTTGAACCGGCTATTCATGGTGGCCAGCAACCAGGCCATCATTGGCCCGATCACCATCAGGATCAGTGTGGTAACCATGGCCAGCCGGACAGTGACCCACACTGCCGTCACCAGCATTAAAGGGATTCTCCTCTGGAACCTTGAGGAACGGGCTGCTCAGGGTCTGCCGCCAGATGCTGCTCACCGGCGCTTTTTACAGGAGAAAGATACCCACGACTGGCAATCATCTCCTGGGTCTTTGAAGACAAAAGAAAGTCCACAAACTGCCTGGCCTGTTGAGGCTGGCCGGTTCTTTTCAAAATGACCAGCTCCTGGCGGATCGGTTCATACAGATCCGCTGGAATCGGTGTCACGGCATTGCTGGCGGAAGTGGCGGGATCCAGCTGGGAACTGGCCACCATGCCTATGGGGGCGTTGCCACTGGCCACAAACTGCCAGGCCTGTTGAATGCTGTTGCCCTGAATCAGCCTGCCCTGATAGGTGGACCACAATCCCAGTTTTTCCAGAACCTGCCGGGCTGCCAAACCATAAGGAGCGGTCACCGGATTGGCAATGGCAAGGCGCCCTTTCCAGGAAGCCAGAGCTTTCAATCCCGAGGGCTCGCCACTGCGGTTCCATAGCACCAGCTGGCCATAAGCATAAGGTGTTCTGCTGTCCGCCATGGCCAGCCCCTGCTCATCCAGCATCCTGGGCCGCTGGCTGTCCGCCGACAGAAAAACATCAAAAGGGGCACCATGGATAATCTGGTTATAAAGAACCCCGGTTGAAGCGGAAGAAAGCACAACCTTCTGTCCTGTGGTCTGGTGATAGCGAACCACCAGCTCATCCAGCACCGGTTTGAAATTGGCAGCCACCGCTACCCGCAACTCTGACGCAATCCCCGGCAGTGCAAACAGAACCAGGAACAATCCTACAATACTTCTCATTGAGCCCCCCCGGAAGGATCCGGCTTGTTTTACCAGCGTTCAGCCGCATCCTTGTCCGATGACCGCTCTTCCACCCAGCGATCCCCCTCAGGCGTACTTTCCTTTTTCCAGAAAGGGGCACGGGTTTTCAGGTAATCCATCACAAATTCACAGGCATCAAACGCTTCCTTGCGGTGAGCACTGGAGACACCCACAAACACAATACGGTCACCGGGGTGCATCTGGCCGACCCGGTGAATCACCCGCACCGCCAGTAAATCCCAGCGTTCACGGGCTTCATCGATAATGGCCTGCAAGGCGTTTTCAGTCATGCCCGGATAGTGTTCAAGGTACAATCCCCCGACCTGGTCTCCCAGATTCATATCCCGAACCGTGCCGGTAAAGGTGACAATCGCACCGGTGGACTGACAGCCAAGACGCTCATGCTCATGGCCCGGGTTAAAATCTTCGGTTTGAATGGAAATCATCTTGTTTCCTCAGCCGCCCGTAACCGGGGGGAAAAACGCGACTTCATCCCCCGCCTTAAGGGCGCTGTCGGAACGGGTCATGGCCTGATTAACGGCGACCAATGTGCGCTTGTCATTCAGTACCTCACGCCAGTCGTCGCCTTTTTCAGCCAGCTGGGAGCGCAGATCCGACAGATTCTCTGGGTACTCCCCTTCAGAAAGGGTCAGCTGGTCACAGTTGAGCTTTTCACGGTAGCTGGCAAAAAACAGCACCTTAATCATGTCTTTTCTCCAGTCAGGGCTTTTCCTGCCTGATTTTCTCCTGTAGGAGCGGCGGTTTCAGACCACTGATAATGCCCGCTGCGGCCACCGCTTTTTTCCAGGACACGAATACCTTCAATGTGCATTTCCTTGTCTACGGCCTTGCACATGTCGTATACAGTCAGAGCCGCCACTGAAGCAGCGGTCAGCGCCTCAATTTCCACTCCGGTTTTACCACTGAGTCGGCAGCAGGTTTCGATGCGAATTCTCTGATGCTCTGGCTCCAGCCCGAACTCAACACCAATGAAATTCAGCATCAGGGGATGACACAGTGGCACCAGCTGGCTGCACTGTTTGGCCGCCTGGATACCGGCAATTCGGGCAACCGCTAGTACGTCCCCTTTTTTGAGGCCGTTATCCTGCACCAGTGACAGGGTTTGCGGCGCCATGTAAATAAAACCTTCAGCTCTGGCCTCACGGCGGGTGATGTCTTTATCACCCACATCCACCATGCTGGCCTTGCCCTCGGCATCGGTATGGGTCAGAGCCATCAGTCTGCCTTCTTCAGCTGTTCAATAAAGTTACAGGGGCGGTGCTGGCTGTTCAGCTGGTCACGGATAATCCCTTCCCAGGCGGTCTTGCAGGCATTGTTAGAGCCCGGCATGACAAACACCACAGTCCCATTGGCCATACCCGCTACAGTACGGGACTGAATGGTGGAAGTTTTGATCTGTTCGTAGGACAGCTGACGGAACAGTTCACCATAGCCATCGATCTGTTTATCAAACAATGGCAGAACCGCTTCCGGAGTGCTGTCTCTCCCGGAAAAGCCGGTGCCGCCGGTAATCAACACCGCCTGCACAAAAGCTTCAGAAGCCGGTGTGCTGGCAATCCAGCGGGACAGGACTTCACGGATCTGGTAAATATCATCTTTGACAATCACCTTGTCCGCCAGCTTATGGCCTGCCGCCTGCAGGCTGTCCACCAGCAGGTGACCGGACGTGTCATTCTCTTCCGTACGGGTATCGGAAACGGTCATTACCGCAATATTTACAGGAATAAACTCACTCACCTGTTTATGCGCCATGGGAATTTTTACTCCTGTTCAGGTTTAAGCACTGTCTTCAAGCTGCTTGATGCAGCTGCGCCAATCTTCGGGGGTATTGGCATTACCGAAAGCACGAGCCAACGGTTCGGGTAAGGGGATAATGCCGCCATCCAGCTTCCGGTGAAGCCGCCACAGGGCATAGTCTTTTGGGTGATCACTCTCAATGGCCTGCTGCACAGCCTCTCGCAAAACTTCACCAACCACCAGCAACAGGGGCAGGGAGTAATCCCTGAAATGACACGTCCGATGCTCTCTGGTCAGCAGCTTCAGGGCAGACTCGGGCAGCAGGGGCATATCCACTGGCACCACCACCAGCCGATCGCCGTCGTCTAACTCTGGTAAGACCCCGTGGATTCCACTGAGAGGCCCCCGTCCAGGAATACGGTCAGGGACAGAAGCGGTTTCAGTGGTCCCGAAGCCGCTGCCACTGATCAATACCCTGTCCATACCGGACCTTTCCAGAAGTGAAACCATGTGCTGGTACAGGGGCTTTCCCTGCCAGAGCAGCTGAGATTTGTCCCGCCCCATTCTGGAAGAGCGCCCCCCCGCCAGAACCAGTCCTGTCAACCTGCCGGGACGGGTGGTGATGAAAGGTTTTTTTTGCACAGGACGAGCCAGGACCACCAGAGGCCTCCCACCGGAACCAAAATGAAATCGTCTAGTCTAAAGGTTTCCCCCCCACAGGCAAGTCTCTGGATTTCAGAATGAAAAAAAACCCGCTTCGCGACTTATTCCGGCAGAAAAAAACCGCCATCAATGGCTGGCTGATCCATCCCTGTCCGCTCACTGCCGAACTGATCGCCCACCAGGGCTTTGACTCCCTGACCATTGATATGCAGCACGGCATGATCGGGTTTGAAACAGCCCTGGCCATGCTTCAGGCCATTGCCACCACCGAGGTCACCCCGCTGGTTCGGGTTCCCTGGCTGGAACCGGGCATCATCATGAAAATGCTGGATGCCGGTGCTTATGGGGTTATCTGTCCGATGATTGAGACCGCCGGGCAGACCCGGGATTTTGTAGCCGCTTGTCGTTACCCCCCCAGAGGGTATCGCAGCTTCGGCCCAAGTCGAGCCATGATCCATGCAGGTCCTGACTACGCGGAGTACGCAGACGACACTCTGCTTCCCATGGTGATGATTGAAACCCGGCAGGCACTGGACAATCTGGATGAAATTCTGGCCACCGAAGGTCTTGGTGCCGTGTATATAGGCCCCTTTGACCTCTCCTATGCCCTCGGCTGCCGTCCAGAACCGGATCATTATGAACAGCCGGTACTGGACGCCATTGACCATATCCTTTCGCGCTGCCAGCACTTCTCGGTACCGGCCTGCATTCACTGCATTGGCCCGGAATATGCGGCCAAAATGAGGAAAAAGGGATTCAGTCTGGTGACCGCGGGCTGCGATGCGGACTTTATCCGTTCAGGCGCCACCCATAGCCTTCGTCAGTTGCGCACATCACAAGAGTAACGATCAACCAACCCGGATAATATAGTCAAACCACTGCGAGGGGTCTGGCTGATCCTCTTCAGAGACCAGATCTTTGCCTTTCACTGAAAACCCGGCTTCGTGGACGGACTCAGGTGAACCGGTGATCAGAGGGTGCCAGTCCGGCAGATCGAACCCATCATAGATCAGCCGGTAAGCACAACTGTCCGGCAGCCACTTCAGGTGCTCATGCATGGACTTGGGGGTAAATTTAATACAGTCCGGTACCTGTTTGCGACGATGCTTGTAGTTTTTACACTGCCCGGTTTCCAGATCCAGCAACCGACAGGCTACAGCCGTTGTGTAAATTGCATCGGTATCCGCATCAACCACTTTATTCAGGCAACATCGACCACAGCCATCACAGAGCGATTCCCATTCATCAGGGGTCATCTGCTCCATGGCTTTTGTGCGCCAGAAGGCAGGTTTAAATTCATTCATAGCCATTCATATAAATGCAACACGCAGGAAAAGGCGGTCATTGATCGCTCACACTAAAGGGCTCATCTTACGCCCACTTCGCTCAATCACAATAGGCAATGTCCATACTCTAGAGCCTTCTTTTAAACCTCGGCACCTGGCATAAAAGGGATATCTCTTCTAGTTTTTATTCCACTTGGACTTCATCTCATTTCATGGCCACAATGACGTAAACAATGCTCAAAACATGCCGGATTCTTTTTTTACTTGCTTTGCTACAGGCAACCTTCTGCTGGGGAGCAAAGTGGAGAATTGGATACCTCCATGACCCAGAACTGCCTGAACAAGTGGTGAAGAAAGCCAGTGAAGAAAATAGTCAAGGTCGTTTACATGTCTATATCAATGGCCTGAATGAAAACCTGGTTTTCTTCCCAACGCTTTACGTCTCCGAGGCTCTGCAAAGCCAGCTCCCGGAAGATCTGCAAACAAATCACCCTCCCCCCTCAGAAGAAGCAATGGCTTCATCGGAAAGCACCGTTGGCGGAGCCACAGCCTTTTCAGGTAACAACGTAGGCGCTGGACTTAATCCCAATGCACCCAGCTACATTCCACTATCACGCAGGCAACCCACCAACTCAGGGAAACAACGCCATTTACGGTCAGGAATGCTTGGAAAAATAACCAATGAGAAAATAAAAAAAATAATCAAACACCTTATTGAGCACGGTTACACGATAATCTCAGGAAATTTTAATTATTCGCCGCTCCACTCCAGTGCTTCAGTCCACCTTCCCGTCAACTCCGAAAATGCTTCGTGCCTCCTGCCTGAAGGAGATGACGAGCACTGGCAAAACGACATATGGTACGCCACTCAGATCGAGGGCGAAGCGGATGCCTACTGGATAGAGCTAACTCCGGCCATTCAAGCTCACCTGCTCCGGAACATTGATAATAACAACGAAATTCATACACCACAGGAGCTACTGCAACCACCGACGGCGCCCCCCTTCACCTCCGATATCGCTACTGAAACCCATCACAACATCCATAGCCGGTGTTCAGGTCACTCCAGATGCAATAAACCACCAAAATCAAGCGGAAGCTTCTATTAACGCATTCCAAAACCTGGCAACGCAAACCATCACTGAAGACATCCCACCTGACAGTGCAGAAGACATACAAACAGAAGCATCTGACCATAGTGAAGCCAACGATGCAGATAAACTCCCCCCCCCAGAACCAGAACCACCTGCAGCAACAGAATCTGAAGCTCAGGCATGCGCGCAGGATCAATGCTCCCTGGAGCAAACGACATCAGCGAGCACTGATAGGACTGCTGAGACAACAAACCCTGGCCAGCCTGCATTATCTGGATCAACATCTGACTCAAAAGAGAAAAAAACAGACCCTCCAGACAATAAAGTAAACACCATTACAGATGAGGTGAAAACCCAGCCCCCAGAACCACCTGCTGCAACAAACTTTAATAATGTGTCGGAGCATGAAAAAAAAGACAGCACACCAGTCCAGAGGGTTGCACCAAGACTAAGAGAGCCTGAAAAAACTTGTTCTTCTGTCTGTACCAGCACCACTCGAGGCAACAATATAAAAGCACCCTATTCCAGAAAAAGCAGAAAAAATGCAGAAGCACACAAAAAAATTGAGAGTAAAAAAGCGACAACCTCAAATCCAGGCAATCAGAAAAATGAAGAAAAGCCTCTTTCAAAAAAGGAGATCAAAAAAAAACTTGCCTCATCAGGCTCTATTTTTAATGACATCCGGGTTATGGTGTTTGCTATGGGAGCATCCGGCCTGGCTGTCTTCGCATACATTATTCATGCATTAAACCAGCTGGACTTTTCTACAGCAAACGTCAGCCCCCACAACCCCGACAACCCCGACAACCCCGACAACCAGCCGCCCCAAGCAGAACGACCAACTGCTACAAAAAAAATGTCCTCTCAACGGGAAGAAACCAGAGAACTATCTGAAGCACAGCCAACAAAAACGGCCGCCCTCCCCCTTGTTCCAGAACCGCTGAAAACAGCCTTTGCAGAAGATGAACTTATGCTGGCATTACTGGAAGAATTACAACAAACGAACCCTTTTATTCGAACAACTTCATTACATGAACCTGGATCTTCTTTAAGTAGAACCGTGACACCGGATGATATTGAACCAAAACTAAGAAAATACAGCTCGACAAAATCTGCTCAAGAAGGAAGTGTTCTGTTTATCTCCAGCCTGGGTAAAGAGGTTCAGTACTCCAAAATGCCCCTCAACGAAAAAGAACGATTCCTGAAGTATCTATACCCCAGGTTGAAAGAACTCTATCAACAAGCAAGACTTGATTTCATGGAGTCCTTTCACTGGTTAAACTTACTTTGTGGCTATACCTCAAAACAAGAAATATCCAGGCTCAACTGCCTTAAAAAAGCGACCAACCTCCTATCAACTCCCCAGTGGCTAAAACAACCGCTGCATCAGTCTATGCACCTGGGCTATCAACCAGGCAACAGGCAGAAACCCCTGACTGAATGGCAGCTGGCCCCTTTATGGCGCCTGGAATCAAAGCAATCAATAGCTCCTCCCATCATCATTCCTGTAATTTCTGAACAAGGCAGAAAAAGGCTCGTGCTTCATGAAAAACACACGTCTATGATTGAGGGATTTGACCCGACTGTCTTGAAGGCTTATCAGCACATTGAACGAATATCAAATGATCTTAAATGGATTCCTATCTCTTCAGCCAACTTAATACATGACAAAAAATCCAGTTTTAAAAGCACAGTACTAAAAATAACAGTTCACAACCAGGAAGAAGGATTTCTGGTTTTTGAGGACGCAAAAAAAATCAACCCAGGAAAAATGCGCCTCAGGGAGGCAGCAACCAGCAGCTTTGAGCTCTGTCATCGGCTTGAAACACAGCAAGCTATCGAGCTGTGCTATGAGTTCAACGGTCACTTTTCATCACAATTCAACCTCTTTATGGAGGTTATAACAACACATCCAGACCTTGAAATACCTTTATATCTATATTTAGTCTCTGCATCTTATGATACAGAGACAACGGATCACAGATGGAGTGAAAATTTTGAAGAACATGAAAAAAAAATTAATCTTCATATTGATCAAAGAAAACCAACACTGTTAGCAGCGCATACTCTGAAAAGAGTCGATCAACTGAGGGGCAGTCAACTCTCCCACATTTTTGAGGCCATAACTAAAATCGTTCCTAATCATCTTGTTAAGCACTCTGTGGCAGACTTATTACAGCTCTGTGGGTACATCCCCCACAGCCTGACTCTGGAGCTCTGCATTGCCAACCATTTATCTGAGCTATCCTCCCCCCCCTCATTCTCATACAAGGCCATCACCCGAAGTTACCTTGCCGGTCTGCCCAGGTTTTATCATGACCTCTCAGCGAACCACTGCCGCTATTTGCCAACAATAGCTTTAACTCACTCAGGCAAGGACCGACACCTGAAAATGATCCCATCTGCCCAGATCATACGTGAAGGGTCTCCTGAAGAAATTATTCAAGAGCTGCCTGAAGACAGGGAGATTTCAGCCTCCTCAGGCGGCCATGAGATATGGTTAGGCGTAGACCCAAATAAAGAGATCAAATCGATAATGGTGGCATACATTAATGCTGAAGGACTCAACCAAGCTGATTCAACATTTTATTACCCTGACGATTCAGACAGAACCAGAGTCATTCCTGAACGCCTTCACCCAACCTCCACTTATATTATCTATTACGAAAATACAGAGCAGGTGACTGTGTACACTTTTTACAGAGGTCAACTACTCCCTGTGGCAGCCCCCCTATAAATCAGATCATAACTCCATACATCAAAAAATGTGACATACATCACATCCTATATTTTGAGCCAGACTCAACAGCTGCATCGACTGAATATTCCCCTGTACAATCCGATCGTCGTTTATTCGGACAAACCCACCAGAACCACAGGGAATAAGAATGAAAAAACAAAGCTTTCTGGCAGCAGCACTTTTAACCACCAGCCTGGCAACCTGGGCTGAACAGGGTGCCTACATAGGAGCCAATGTCGGCTATGGCGTCTACGACATTGATGCCTGCAATGGCGCCAGCTATTGCGATGACAAGGCTACCGCATGGAAGTTGAACGCGGGCTATCAATTTATGGAGTATTTCGGTGTTGAGGCGTTTTATCAGGACCTCGGCAAAGTGTCCTATGAAATTGGCGGCAATATTGATACCAAAGTAAAAAGTTATGGCGCCGCCCTGACCGGCACATTGAGCCTGACCAATGAAATTGATGTCACACTCAAGGCCGGCCTGATGCGCTGGGATGCAGACTATCAGTATGTGAACAGTTCAGAAAAAGGGACAGAAAACGATTCAGAGCTCTACCTGGGATTAACTGCCGGTTATCGTTTAACAGACACCATCAAGCTGGTGGGCAATATTGACCGCTATAGAGGTAAGGGCACCACCAAAATTGAAGGCTTCGTTTACGGGGCAGGTGTTCAGTACCACTTCTGATGCCAAATATTCTTAGGCTCCAGAAAAACAACCAGCGGACAAGCCTGTTAACTTCCGGGCTTGCCGCTTGATACTAACCGGCAAACAGCATTCTCAACCAGATACCGGGTGGAGTGGTAATACCGGTTGTGCTGGACACCACCTGCCCGTCTTTAATAATCACCAGCGTCGGAGTCGCAGAAACGCCCCAGTTTCTGGCAATGTTACCCCTGCTATCACTGGTCACGGGAAACTGATACCCATGATGACTCATCCAGGACGATACCCGTTGACCGTCTCCCGAAGAGACTGCCACCGACATCACTGAATAATCACGGCTTATCCAGTCAACGGCGGGAGATACAAACCGGCAGGCGGAACACCAGGTGGCCCAGAAATAGAGCAGTACAGGTTGCTGATAGCTCATGGCCTTCACATCAAACAATTCCCCATTCAAGTCCTGCACCACCATTTCCGGCATTGTTCCGGAGGCCATCTCCCGGCCTCGCCAGAGGTCTATCCCTGTAGAAATGGCAATCAAGAGCAGAGTCATAACCAGAGCTTCCCGCCCCCAGCGTTTGAGACGCCCTGAACGGTCAGCCCGCTTCCGGGTTTCAGCAGCCTCTTTGACCTCAGGGGCCTTCATCCCGCTCCTCCTTGCTTGCCTGATCTATAGCGCTTATTACCCCGTCCCTGGTCAGAATAACCGGCAATGGAATACCTTCCGGAGCCCCGGGGCCATAAACAATATTAAAAGGCACCCCAAAGCGGCCATAATGCTGTAAAAAACCTGTTACATATTCTGATGGCTGGGTCCAGTCTCCCTGCATACGAACAACACCATCGGACTGTAGCCGGGTATACACAGGGTCCTGCTGCAAGACCCCCACCTTATTGACCTTGCAGGTAATGCACCAGTTCGCCGTAATGTCCACAAATACCGTTTTCCCCTGTTTGACAGCAACCCCAATAGCCTCGGTATTCAGTGGCTGCCAATAGAGCGCCCTGTGACGGTCTGTAGACAAGTGCCCATTGATAAAATGGTTTAACAGAAAAGCGGCCACCACAAAACAGACAAAGGCCAGTGTCAGAATCACCGAGCGGCGACCTTTCACTCTGGCAACCCGCCAGATCAGGGCAAACAGATAAACCAGCCCGGAGGTCACCGTAGCCACCGTTCCAATAAACGTCGCCATAAGACTGATTAACCAGAAACTGGTGGCCAACATCATCCATCCAAATAACGTTTTAACGACCTCCATCCACTTGCCTGGTTTCGGAAGCAGGCCGGCCAGCTGGGGAAATGCAGCCACCAGCAGCCAGGGCATGGCCATTCCCACCGCCAGTGCCGTGAACACGGCAAACAGCTCAGAAAAGCCAGCCCCCAGCGCAAAGGCCACGGCTGTCCCCAGAAAGGGTGCACTGCAGGGGGTCGCCAGTAACGTTGCAAACATCCCCTGAACAAAGTGCCCAAGGCAGGAACTGTCACCACGGCTGGCCATCCAGGTCTGGACAGAACCGGGCAGCTGGATTTCAAACAGCCCCATCATATTGGCCGCAAACAATCCCGTCACCAGAATCATGCCCCCGATAAACCAGGGGCTTTGAAACTGTACCCCCCAGCCCAGTGCCTGCCCTGACAGTTTCAGCGCAGCCAGAAAACCCGCCAGCAGCCAGAAAGAGGCCAGAATCCCCCCGGATGAGGCAAGAAACTGTCGTCGAATCTGCGTTCTTTCCAGGCCTTTTGCCATCACCACACTGCTCAATTTCATACCCAGCACCGGAAGTACACAGGGCATGACATTGAGGATCAAGCCACCGGCCAGGGCGATGAGAATGATGACCAGCAAGCCTCTTTCTGGGCGGATATCAATCGCTTCACTGCCAGGGGTTGCCTGCAGTTTAACGGCCAGGCCCTGGTCACTGATGACCACTGGCAGGGTTTTGTTAAGTAAGTCCACCGGCCCCAGCCAGCTGCTGGCTTTGAACGACGCAGTGAGGGTAGTACCGTTCACTTGAAGGTCCGGCACTCCAAATGAGATGTCTCTCAAACTCCGGGAGCTGCTGTCCACAAATACATCCGGCTTATGCCATCCCTGGTCACTTACAACCTGGATAACAACCCTTTCTTCTTCCTGATCCCAGGATGCCTGAGCCAGCTGGTACGAAGCAGAAGCCACCGGCACCTGGCCTTGCCCCTGACTGTAGAGGTACATGGCTTCCCGGGAAGCCTGCAGATGACCGGGATGAAAGTGGACTTGAAGGGAAAAATCATTGAGCACACAAATATTGGTGCACGACGGCAGGGTCAAATCCGCCAAAAACGTCACCGGGCTGTTCATATCCTGCACATGCAGGGTCATGGGAAACACCACATGCCCCTTGTACCCAAGGGTGTGGACACCAAGATACTCATGGCGGCGGGGAACCGGCCACTGCCAGTCAAGCCCCGTCAGATTGCTGGACCGGCTCCAGTCCAGGGAAGGCGCAATCCCTCCTTCTCCGGGCGCTCGCCAATAGGTTTTCCAGTCCCCTTCCAGCTTGACCTCCAGCAATCCTTCCACCGTTTTTGCTTCAGGATCACTTTCCCCCGTTAACATAAATCGAACCGAGAGAGGAGGATGTTTGGGATCACTTAACCAGCCCGTGGTAACGTCACTGGCCAGTACTTTCATGGAAACAAAAAAACATAACAGCAGACTGACAAAAGGCACAAACACCCCTGTCGATTTAACGGTTTTATTCAACGCCGGGAACTCCATACAGACACAATCCAAACGACCCCACAGGCTTTTCTGCCATAAGGCCGTATACACTCAGTAAACCTGTGAATGAGTGCCTATTCCCTGAATATGCAATGCACCAGATGGGGCCTTCGTTGTGGAAAAGCCAGAACCATCCGGGAAACCAAAGGGGGACTGGCAAAACGAGGCCAGACAAGAAAGAAAATAATCAGTGGTAAAAGCAGCATACCCAGTTCAAGCAGCTGACTCTGAACCTGCAGCAGGTGGTCGCTGAGTTCGCACTCTCCGTAAGCAGTACGTTCCTGGGCAGACGTCTCCAGCAAAGCGCCAGGCGCCAACAGAGAGACCTCAATACTGTGCGGGGCCGACGAGACAGGGCACCCTGCCCCAAAGCCTGCACGCTGCCACGAGCAGACCAGCAGAACCAGCCCCACCAGAGTCATCATCCCCCTGGCTGCATAGTCTTTATTTATTTGGTTGAACATAGAAGCTTTCAAGCTGGACCAAAGTCCGGAACAGCTGCATTCTGTCGTCAAATAATGAGTGATTGGGTGAACAGGTCTGTATTCTGTCTATCTTTGGATGGAACCTCAATCCACACCCCCAATGTTTACAAGCCCCATACCCTGAAAACCGGATGGGGCTCCTTATGCCCTGCCCAGCTCTCCGTTCAGTCGCTCAATCTCGGCTTTCAGTACCATTACCTCATGCTCCAGCTCCTGAATACGGGCTTTATCATCCGCGGCCAGGTCTGCATGGGTCACCACTTCCACTTCACCGGAAAAAAGATGGGCATAACGACTTTCCCGCTTGCCTGCCTCCCTAGGAAGCTGCATGACATATCCTTTATCTGCCATGCCCTGCAGCGCCTTTTCCATCTCACTGACATCGGTAAACTCTGCCAGCCTGCCAGTGCGACTGCGAAGCTCTCCCGGTGTCTGAGGTCCCCTTAGAAACAACACACAGAGAATCGCCCGCTCCTGGGGGCTCAGCTGCAACGAGCCAAATTCAGTATTACAAAAGCGATGCCTGTATTTATTGACACGGGAGCCCCTCTCTTCACTGACCAGCCTTTCCTTCATCAGGGCTTCCAGGGTGGCCAGGACCTCTTGTTCTGTCAGGCTAAGAACCGGGTCCCGATTACTTTTCTGGTTGCAGGCATTGGTCAGGGCATTTGATGAAAGCGGGTACTGATCCGGTGTCGTACTTTCCTTTTCCAGCAGACAACCAATCACCCGGGTTTCATTAAGGGACAGGGACATCTCCACGGTAAAGCTCCTTATGTCATATCGCGCCCATCTTCAGGGGGTTATACCAGAAAATCAATGACTGCCCTGGCAAAAAGGGCAGGAGCCGTGTCCATGGCCATATGCTGCTGCCCCTCAAGCACCTTCAGCTGGCTGTATGGAAGACTGGTTTCAATCATCTCTGCAGCCACTTTAAAGAAAGGCAGGCTGTCACTGCCACAAAGCAATAGAGTAGGAGTACTCATTGTGTTGAAATACTGTTCATCAAACTCATAGCTCACCGCTGCGTATAGTTCCCTGGGCAGGGTGTGGGCAGCGGCAAGCTCTGCAGTCCACTGATCACCCTGTTTGAATTCTTCAAACTCCTTAGGTGGGAGTTTCACCACTTCCTGAAGAAAAGCCGAAACGACGCCCTTTCGGTCACCTGCGGCCAGCATGCTGTCGAGCCGGCTCAAAAAACCCTGGGGAAACACCTGCACTCCAAGACCGGAAACCGGGGGCTCATACAGAATCAATCGATCCACATGAGGTGTGAACCGGGTGGCTTCCAGGGCACAGATACTGCCAAATGAGTGTCCCAGAAGATAAATCATCCCGACACCCGCCTGGTGGACTGAGTTAATCAGCGTTGCAATATCCTGATACTCAACATCGATGGAATAGGGGCGGTCACGATCATCCCCGTTAGATCCCCTTCCTCGGCGGTCAATGGCATACACCTGGAAATAAGGCTCAAATAGCGGAAGTACTGGAGCCCAGCGGGCATGATTTCCTCCTGTACCATGAACCAGCACCAGAGCAGGGGCACTACTGTTCACCTTCTGACCACTGACAGAATAAGCGATGGCCGAACCATCGCAGGAAACCACCCACTCCATTTTCAACTCACCTGTCACAGAACAACATCAGCCCACTGAATAAGCAGTATAGAAAAAATCGATGCAGGGCTTTGTCGAAGAACGATGCTGAGAGCGCGTCCTTACAACAAAAAAGGAGTTGCAGAAGTTTGCTGGCTTTTGCCATCACCCAAACCCTCTCCCAGAGGGGAAGGGCTTTAAAGGTTTGCACAGCCAAACTCCCTCTGGGAGGGGGGCTTTAAAAGTCGGCACAGCCAAACTCCCTCTCCCCCTGGGAGAGGGCTGGGGTGAGGGAAAACGGTCAACGACAAGATAAAGAAGAGGAGGAATTGCCCGGCCCGGGAAATCATCAGTTGATTTCCCCAACCGTTGCTATGCCCAGAATATCCCTGAGGTAGTACGCATACCACTGCAAGCCATTTCGGCTGAATGAACTGATGGGGCGGCCGGCAACCTGGTTGGCTTCCCGATATGCCTCCTGGTAGCTTCTGGAAAGAAACTGCATCTGATAAGCCGCTATTGCCTCGCCGGTACGGTCATGCCCCCCCTCACAATGAACATAGAATACACCTGCCCGGTCGGTTTTTGTTT
Source organism: Endozoicomonas sp. Z74 (assembly GCF_057680865.1). Classification (NCBI taxonomy): domain Bacteria; kingdom Pseudomonadati; phylum Pseudomonadota; class Gammaproteobacteria; order Oceanospirillales; family Endozoicomonadaceae; genus Endozoicomonas; species Endozoicomonas sp. Z74. Next base: position 30,235 of record NZ_JBLYZI010000028.1, on the reverse strand, counting down.
CCAGGGATTGACGCAGCCGGGAGATCAGCCCCCTCAGATTGCCAAGACTGGGAATCGTTGCCAGTTTTTTCCGATACCATGCCGGGTATTTCTCCGGGCTGATCAAAGCGCCATAGATGGGGTGGTGAACCAGCTCACCCAGGTCAGGATGACTGTCAAAAAAGACCCGCTCTTTTTCAAGGTCACCCTCTTCAACCACGGCGTTAATCAATGAATAGTCCTGTAACAGGGCATCCCCGGGAATTGGATTCTGGAGCTGTTTCACGGCAATTTCATTCATGACTTCTAACAGTTCACTGTAGGCAAAACCGCCATCCTTCAACGGCATGTTTCCCCTGAACAGATAATTGCCTGTCTCTGCATGATATTCAACCAGGCGAACACTCTCTGGATTAAAACTGCCCGTCCGCTCCAGCTGATAAGCAAGAAATAGAGTGCGGGTTCCCTGAGGCAGAGCCTCTCCCTGACCGGCCTGATAAAAGGAGGGGTTGGGATAAACCGCCCCTGAAATCCCTGACAACAAACCAGCCAGAATCCATTGATACATTTTCAGCACAAAATCCTTTTTCACCCCAACCTCCTGTTCTTTTGCAAGACCGACTTCCTGTCAAAAATTCAAGCCGATATTAAATAGCATCAACCAGTCATCATTACCTGCTCTATTGCCATAGTCCCTCACCCGGATCAGGTTGACTTTACCCGACAGTGGCAGGCTGTCAGAACGCCATCCGGCTGCCAGCTCATACTCAAGATGTCTTCCGGAGGGAACCAGGTCAATATTCACCTGCTGGTAGGCAAGCTCACTGCCATGGTACCCATAGGGCAACTCAAGCAGCGCCTCCCCCTGGCTGACCCTCAGTGGCTGGGTGATAAACAGGCCGTATTGCCAGGTGCTATCCACTTCAGCCAGTAGCCCGGTACTGAAGCTATTACCTTTGAGAGTATCCGTATATTGAAGCCCGCCTTCAGACTCCCCCGCCTCTGTTGCCAGTTGGTAGTAACTCAGCAGCAAGTCAATCTCCGGGCTGACTTCATAACTGAGGTTAAATCCCGCCATCCAAGTCTGACTGCCTTCATCCGTATTCCAGATACCGGCTCCCCCTGTGCCCAGAAACGACTCCTGTTCGTTCAAGCCCCCCAGTTTGAATGCCCCTGTTAACCGGTGGGCAATCTTACCAGTGAGACTGATGGATAGACTGCTGGCGTCCATCCCCTCTTGCTGGTTGTTGAAGTTTTCATCGACCTCCCCCTGCCATAACCCAACCTGAAAAAAAGCGTTATCAGCCAGCGCCATGCGGTAACGGACACTGTGAGCCTGATTCATAAACGGAGAGAAGGGATGATTGAATGCCTGGCTCACCACCAACCCCTTTACTCCAGGACTGGAATGCTTCATGAAAGCAAAGTCCTGCTCGGGCTGCAGGCCATACCCTATTGCCACGCTAGTGTCAGGGTTTAGGTCTACATCGAGCTGATAGCGTCTGGAAGAAAGGTCACTTTCAATCCCGTCTGGAAGGCCTCTTGGAGAGACGCCTGATGTAGAGCGTGAAACACTGAAACGCATATCCGGGCTGATGGCCGTTGTGCTCAGGGCGTCCACATCCAGACTTCTGCGCAGGAACGACAACGTATCCACCTGGTGTTCATTCCCTCCCTCCCCCAGAAGAGCAGTGCCAGGATACTGAAACCCGGCTTTGTCATAGGAGTCCACCGCCGTAAATTGAACCGACGCCAGCTGTTTGGCCACACTGTCCCCAACCACCATAGAGGGATTCAATTGGCTGTCAGCCAGGTCATGGACAATACCGGCCCGTGTCTGAATCTGGGCCTCTCCAATCAGGGAGGTGGCGCCATCAAGGTTCAACAGACCCCGACCATAAACTGGATCAGTGCCCTCAGCCCCAATATCTGTAGCCGACACCAGCAGTCGGTTCACCACCGCCTTGCTGTGGCATTGCTTCTGATTAAAATCGCTACTGCCGGAGTCACACATCGACGCATGGGGATTACCCCCTGGCAACTCAAGACCCGGGAAGGCTCCCGCCACCAGGGCGAAGCCTCCAGAGACCTGAGGTGCCGCCATGGAGGTGCCCGACAGGTTCTGATACTGGTTGCCTGGCATGGTGGAAGTAATGCTGGTTCCTGGGGCTGCCAGGCAGAATTCCGCCGCATCGCCACAGGCATGGGAAGAGGAGGCAATAACACCGTAATTATCGGTGTTCACCACCGTCAGCCACTGGTACTCAAGATCTTCCGCAAGGTCCGTGTCGCTATAGATTTTGGGCGCCATGGCCATAACCGAAGGCTGACCGGTTTCTTCAGCGTGCCCTATCAGGAGGTAGTCGTAATTACCTGCAGACAGCACAGTCACCAGCCCCTGCTCCAGGGCCATTTTGGCTTTCTGATACTCACTTTGAGCATCCTGACTGACGGCACCGAACAGATAACCTTTTAAGCGGGCATCGTCATAGCCTGGAGCACCACCAATAATATCGGAAGCCACTTTAGAGCGGCGGCCCTGGGTGTAGGAGTAACTCATATTGGCGACACTGGCCCCATGACTGGCAGACCAGGACATCAACTCCCCGTCTCCAACCGGACTATCGAAACACCCTCCTCCCACATAAGCGCAACCGGGCAGAATGCTGGCATTGAAAGCAACACCGTGCATACTCCGGGCGTCTTTGCTGGCTGCAGCAATACCTGCCACATGGGTACCATGACCATCAGGGTCCGAAGCGCCATAATGAGTCTGACAGGAAGCTGAGTCACTGCAGCCAGGGAGAATGTTGTCGTCCAGATCAGCATGGGCAGTATCAACACCGGTATCCAGTATGGCAATGACCACACCCTCCCCCCCTTGAACAGCGCCATTAATGCCATTTAATGCAGCAATATTGGCGTAGGCTTCCTTGGCACGGATCGTATCCAGATCCTGACGCTGCCGGTACTCTGATGTCTGATAATAATCCGGGCTGGTGATATCCCCCTGGCCACCACTGCCCTCCGGAAATGCCACAAACTCTTCGGTAACGGGGGCACTAGCATCCCCCCCTCCTCCGCCACCACCCCCGGCAGCAGCTGCAACGCCTGCCCCGGCACCCCCCAGCAATAACCATGGACTCATACCACCACCGGACACCGCTCCCGGTAAAAGAGAGTGGGTGAACTTGAAAGCGAACTCTGACTTTTTTTCACTGGAGGCCTGCCCACAAGTCAGTCGGTCATCGATCGCCTCATACTGTTCAGACAGGCATTGGCTTTTTCCCAGGGCCTCATACTCAACCCTCTCTTTCACCCCATCCGGAATCTGGGCGAATGCCAACTCAAACGCCCATAACGAAAGAAGGGGATAAGCAAACGCTGGGTTAAGGGAAAAAAGACAGCAGGCAAAGGAGCGGGCACAGGACAGAGAAGGCATGGTTTGAATTCCTTTTCAAAGTATCGCCACCCCCACACAGCCAGTGAATACAACCCTGTTCCACTGATACGCTGGCGGAAGGTTTTTATCCATAAAAAAACAATTATCCAAAAGATGCAAGGCTCTTCAACGGCCGTTTCACCCACATGATCACCCCCCTGAAAGCCAGGCAACTACAGCCCCCTGGACCACAGGGATACCAGGAAAAAACAACCGGATTGGAGAAACACGAAAAAAAGCAGCCTCTGCAAGAAACCCTCAAATCTTAATACTCAGATCGGACTTTGGCGTCGAACAACAGGACAGCACAAACCCCTGGTCAATTTCCTCTGGTGTCAGGGCCACCTGGCTGGTGCTTGCTACCTCCCCTTCCAGGATCTGAACCTTGCAGGAACCACAGATCCCCTGACGACAGGCCGCAATAACCGGAGCCCCTTGCCCCTCAAGAATATCCAGCACCGAGTTGTCAGAATAAGCCGTTACCTGCTGGCCAGTGGTGCGAAAAGAAATCTGATAGGGTTCATTGGCCCCCTCCGTTGTTTCCTGCTCCAGCTCTGCATCCACCAGATCCGCCGTAAACTGTTCATAGTGGTACCGACTCATGTCATAACCACTCTCTGACAGCATTGCTCTGACCGCTTTCATAAACTCCGGAGAACCACAGACATACGTCGTACGTTGATGCAGATCGGCGACAGACTGATTCAGTCGCTTTTTGTCCAGATACCCTTCTTTCTCTTCCACCACGAACTCAACGTTGAAATGGCGGTGGGTCTTTGCCATGGCCGCCAGCTCTGGCACAAAAAGCAGATCATCGGCGGTGGCGCCGCAATGAATAAAGTGAATATCCACATCGGCATGGGTGTCCAGCAGCCATCGGCTCATGGACATCATCGGTGTAATGCCACAACTGGAGCTCAGGAACAGCAGCTGTCGTGCAGGCAGGTCAATAATATTAAAACCGCCACCGGGACCGGTTGCCCGAACCAAATCCCCCGCCTTGAAATGATCCAGAAGCCAGCCGGACATTCTACCGCCCTCCACTCGCTTGACGGTCAGCTCAAGAGAGTAAGGACGGGAAGGGGAGGAACTCATGGTGTAAGAGCGGCCGACCCGCTCTCCATCCAGCTCAATCTGAAGGGTGACAAACTGCCCTGGCTTATAATGAAAACGCCCTGGCGGACTGGTCTGAAAGACAAACGTACTGACATTTTCTGTCTGGGGAATGACCTGCTGACAGATCAGCTCAACCGTTCCCGACTGCCAGACCGGTGCGCCGGGAAGTTGCTGGAATGTATCTGAAATCTGCATGATAAAGCTCTGCCAATAACGGCTTTCTGAAGAAAGTCAGTCACCGGCTCCTGCAAGAGGGGAGGCCACTGACTTTCTGGCATCAATAATCAGGCGGCGTTGAGGATAGCGCTCATATCCTGTTCAACCGTTGTCGTGAGTTTCAGGTCGAAGGTATCCACCAGAATGCCCAGCAGGTTATCCGTCAGAAAAGCGGGGGCGGTAGGGCCTACATGAATGTTTTTTATGCCCAGGGACAATAGGGTCAGCAGAATAACGATGGCCTTCTGTTCAAACCAGGACAGAATCAGGGAAAGAGGCAGCTCATTCACTTCACACTCAAAGGCTTCTGAAAGGGCCAGTGCCAGCTGGATGGCAGAGTAGGCATCATTGCACTGCCCAACGTCCAGCAGTCGGGGAATACCATTGATATCGCCAAACTCCAGCTTATTGAACTTGAATTTGCCACAGGCCAGCGTCAGGATCAGGCTGTCCTGAGGCACGGATTCCGCGAACTCTTTGTAGTAAGAGCGTTCAGCCTTATCTCCGTCGCAGCCACCAATCAGGAAGAAGTGTTTGATATCACCGCCCTTAACGCCTTCGATAACGGCAGGCGCCGCGGCCATCAGGGCATTTCGGGCAAATCCGGTCATGATGGTGTGAGGCACCTCATCGTATTCAAAGCCCGGCAGTTCCAGTGCCCTGTCAATCACCGCAGAAAAGTCATGACCTTCGAGGTGAGTCACTCCTGGCCAGCCGACAATGTTCCGGGTAAAAATACGGTCGCTGTAATGCCCCACTTCCGGGTCAATAATGCAGTTCGATGTCATCAGGATGGCGCCGGGAAAGTCCGCAAATTCCCGCTGCTGATTCTGCCAGGCACTGCCATAATTCCCCACCAGGTGCTGGTATTTTTTCAGCTCAGGGTAGGCATGGGCCGGCAGCATTTCACCATTGGTATAAATATTGATGCCCTTGCCTTCGGTCTGCTTGAGCAACGTCTCAAGGTCAATCAGATCATGGCCGGAAACCAGAATGCACTTGCCCTTCACCGGTTTTACATTCACCTGGCTGGGCTCAGGATGACCAAAGGCGGTGGTTTCCCCTTTGTCCAGCAGGGCCATCACCCGGTAATTCAGCTGCCCGATGGCCATGGCGCACTCCAGCAGTTCCGAGGCATCCTCAGGGTCCGTCGCCAGCCAGGCCATGTGCTGATGAAACTCCCCATAGATACTTTCATCACTCTGGTGCAGAACCCGAGCATGCTCCATATAAGCCGCCGCCCCTTTTAATCCATACAGGCACAGCAGCCGCAGACCTATAATGTCTTGCCCTGCCTCTTCAAGCCCCCGGTTGGGCAGCATCGCCGGTGCCTGCTCCAGCATTCCCTCCATGGATTCCGCCAGTTTGAACAAAGCCGCACCGGAGGCATCGGATAAGTCAACCCCATTTTTGGCACAGGCTGCCTGCAAACGGTCACGGGCCGCACTGGCTTCCCGGGTCAGGGCGACAATGCGGCTGGAGTCAAAATTCACATTGGTCAGGGTGGCGAAAAAAGCACGAGGTACGAACGCATCAATGTCTGCCATGACAATATTGAACTCACGGGCACGCCGGGCATACCAGGAAACCCCCTGAAGCATATAGATCAGCACATCCTGCAGATCCGATGTTTCAGCCGTCTTACCGCACATCCCCCGGGCGTAAGCGCAGCCATTACCGGCAGGTGTTCGTATTGTCTGTTCACACTGTACGCAGAACATGATGGAGACCTCGCGACTTAAAGATTCATTATTTATGCATGTTCATTGTTACTCTAAACGACAGATGACCAAATACGTAAAAACACGGCACAGCCAGAGGGCATTTAACTGACCTCCGATAAAGCCCGAGACTGATCATGTGATGCCCTCCCCCAACCCTCTCCCAGAAGGAGAGGGCTTTATAACGCTAGCACCGGCAAACTCCCTCTCTCTCCGGGAGGGTGCTGTATAAAGCTGGCACAGCCAAACGCCCTCTCCCTTTGGGAGAGGGCTGGGGTGAGGGAAAGCAGTGAATACCACCTGCCCCATCAAACCCATTTCTCAATAAATAGCTCATCGTTGTCAGCCCTTGGCTATACTGGACGCTCCGCAACTTAGCTAGTTGAGCCCACTCCCATGCTGATTAAGGAAATAAAACAACTGCTCCATGATAAGGAGCTGGTCTCACTGGAGCTGTCTGACCACGACGGTTCCGAGATCACCGGTTTTTTCCTGTCGATCACCAGGGAGCTGGCCGTCATGCAGTTGATTGGAAACGACGGTCGCAGTGAAGGATTTACCTTATTTGAACCGGAGTTGATTGCAGAACTGTTCTGGGGGAACCGGGAACATTCGTGCATAAAAAAACTGGCTCTCCAGAAATCCCAGATTACTCCGGTTCTATTGAAATCCCGGAATTTTCACGACGCCATGATTGAGCTTTTCAAACGCTATCATACAATCGGTCTGTTCACCTTTGAGGAGGGCGAGAAGTTTGAAGCAGCCCGACTCCTTGACCAGGATAAGGACTGGTTGAAACTGGAGTGCTATGGAACATTCAAAACCCTGTCAAACCTGACCAAAATGGTACGCATTGATCAGGTTTGCAGGATTGAGTTTGGTACCACCTATCTTAATGATTTAGCCCTTGTGCAGAACAGTGCTTTGAATACCTGCGGAAAATGAATAGAACGATGACCTACTTAAAAAGTGAGTATGGAACTGGTTTCCCGCCACGATAAAGAGTGATGCCTGCATACGTCAAATAAATGGCCACCTCGACACCTATCAAAGAACCAAAAGCTATCCAGCCATTGTAATCAGTCTCCACTTTCGACTCTACCTTAGGGCAGGGGATTGAAGAACCAGTCTTGAATACAATAACACTGTCATCCATTAACCACTTTTTCTGGTAGTAGCTACTGATATTGGTTGCATTTGCGTCTTCATGAGCTTTCAGTATATTTTGCAGCACAAAACGATCGGCTAACTGGTTGCCTGCATCAGCCCCCTTTTTGAAAAAGTCATCCATTGTTGGCAGGGGAAGCAATTCATCTGACTGATAATTTTCATCGACATCGCCAGTCACCTCAGTTACTGAGTCATCATGGCTCCTCAACTTATTGGCTTTATCAGTTCCGCTATTTACCAGAACACTGACTTTCACCTCACTGGCCTGTTTTTTTACCAGATCCAACACCCAGTCTTTTTCCCGTTTACTTTTTTCTTCCGAATAAAAAACCATCTCCTTGACTGCAATGCCATTCGAATCTTCAAGGTGCAGAAGCTCCCGCTCTGGTGTGCCACTCCCTGTGTGCTCTCTAAAAGCTAAATGGGCGTGCTCTACCTCGCCTGTACCATTCACTAAATGCAGAGCCTCTTGCTTGGGATGCCTCGAGTCCCCGCCTCCCCCAACAGTAATCACAGACCGCTTGACCTTGACCATCTCAACCTTGTCCGGGTTATCCACTAAAGGCACCTCAAGCTTGACAGTGGTTTCTGCTCCCCGCCCCTCAATGTAACTGTGAGTTATCAGCTGCAAAACCTCTTCGGGGCCAGAAACCGTGACATCGTCATTCTCTCCCCAAACCACCTTATCAAGATCACCGGAACCGGTTAATTTCAGCCAGGTTGCCTCAAACTTTTTTATCCCCTCCGAGTACATAAGCACTTTGGTTTTGGCATTTGTGAATGCCGTTCTGGATGTGAAGGAAGCAACATCAATCTCTATTCCACCCTGTCGACTGTTCTCTCCCATTTCAAAGACCGTGAACAGGTCTCCTTCAATGGCATAGGCACCCGTTGGTTCCAGCCTGATAAAACCATCTCCTTTGTCAGGCAGAAGCCCCTGGCCAGACTTACTTTTCAGAGGTTTCGTCAGGGAATGGGCTCCGGAAGGAATGATCAACAACCAGCCTTCCGGCTCCTGTTCAATTTGAGTAGAGAGATCAGATTCTTTGGAAAGAACTTTGACTTTGCCTTTGGGGTATTGGTTACAGATCTCAAGATAAGCAGGGTTTTCTGAAAACCGACCCTGACACTCAGGGCTACGGGGCAAGGGTCCGCCCACAGCATACTGGCTGGCAACCATAGCCCCAGTAAGTACCGCTATTAATGATACATTTTTCTGAGATAGTTTAAGAAGTTGAACAGACATCACGTACCCCTAACCCAAACGATAAACAGAATCATTTACAAGTAGTGAGTCTAATGAATAAACAGAGATGGTCTTAGAATCTTTTCAAGTTAAATTCACAGCTAATACTTCAAAAATATGAAAACCCCATGAGGTAGACGATCAAAGCCTAATAAAATAATGGATAACAAGGAGGGGCTTGAAGAGGTAAAAACAAGTGCATCATAGACAAAGTGACAGCCTTATCACGAAGACTGTCACCACAAGGAACAGTCAGGGCATCATCGCCGGAGCATCCAGCCCACAAAGCTCATCCATCCCAAACATAATGTTCATATTCTGAACCGCCTGACCCGCGGCGCCTTTTACCAGATTATCAATCACTGACAGAATAACCACGGTATCTCCACCCTGGGGACGATGCACAGCAATACGACACTGGTTGCATGCACGAACTGAACGGGTTTCCGGATGACTGCCTGCGGGCATAACATCCACAAAAGGTTCATCCTGATAGGTCTGCTCATACAGAGCCTGCAAATCAATGTTTCGGTTCTGGACCGTACAATACTGAGTGGCATGAATTCCGCGGATCATGGGCGTCAGGTGGGGGACAAACACCAGCTCACCCTGAAAGGGAGCCTGGCCTGCCCCCGGCATTCTTGAGATACCCTGGCGGATTTCCGGCAGATGGCGATGACCCGCAACACCATAGGCCTTAAACGACTCGGACACCTCGCACATCAGGCTGCCAACACTGGCTCCCCGGCCAGCGCCACTGACGCCGGACTTGGCATCCACAATAACAGTACCGCTGACCAGCCCCTCCCTGACCAGGGGCAACAGCCCAAGCTGGGCAGCTGTTGGATAACACCCTGGATTGGCTACCAGCCGGGCCTGGGAGATGGCGGCTCGATTCATTTCCGGCAAGCCATAGACCGCCTCGTCCAAAATGCCCGGACAGGCATGCTCAACCCCATACCACTGCTGCCAGTCACTGGGGTTACTGAGCCGGAAATCAGCAGCCAGATCAATGACTTTCACGCCCTTTTCAAGCAGACCCGGCACAGACTTCATGGCGATGCCGTTAGGCGTGGCAAAAAACACCAGGTCACAGGCCCCAAGCAACTGATCGTCAGGCTGTGAAAAAGCAATGTCCAGTTGACCTCTCAAACCGGGGAACAGTTCACTGACGGCTTTCCCCGCTTCAGAGCGGGAAGTAATCACACTCAGTTCAACCTCCGGGTGAACCGCCAGCAGGCGCAACAGCTCTGCACCGGTGTAGCCAGTACCGCCTACAATTCCGACTTTGATCATCTGATGTATCCGTAACCTTTGATGTTATTTATCCGAATGCCTGGGAGCCTGTCACCGAACACCCACAATGCATATTATTCCACAAAAAAAGAATAAATATGCAATATTTATTTTTCAATCAGGGCTATTCCATCAAAGACAACCCCCTCCCAGCCAGACACCATAAAAGCACGAATATTACCGTGCCCCTGCCCTGTGGGATCCTTGAGCACATCATCCCGGTAAAAATGCCCAAAACAGGCCAGAGTCTGACCCTCACTCAGATCATGGATCCGGCCAAAAGCTAAAATCTTGCAGGACCCTTCATTGGTACCCGGCTCATTGACCTGCTGAAGACGGCCCAGACCATTGGTAAAACGAACCGGGGTGTAGTGATAGCTGTCAGTAATCACATCCATCACAACCTGAAACTCAACCTGTTCCGGACGGTTTCTGATCTGATCAAGCAATTCATTCAGCGTCATGGGAATCCCCTTTTCTGATTATTGATTGGGCGCCAGCAAAAGCCCGCCAGACCCGGAGTATAGTCAGAGAAAATGAAAAAACACCAGCTCAGGCGAAGCAGGACAGGGGTTATCAGAAAGGCCTGAGAGTCAGTAACAAAATGCTGTTTGCTGCTGTGATGAATGAAAGCACTCCGGCGGGATTCGAGCTTGATCTTCATCAATCCCACAGGGTGCCTATGGCTGTTTAAGAGGGGTAATTAACTCGTTCAGTCCATTGATCTGTATTTCAAGGGTCAGAGCCATCAGCCGCCCAAGTTCACCTTCGGGAAATCCTTTCCCGGAAAACCAGAGCAGATAGGGCTCTGGCAGATCGATTAAACGACACCCCTTATATTTACCAAAAGGCATAGTGCTATTGGCCACTTTGAGAAGGTCTTCCTTTTCAAACATCCGATTGCCTCATTGGAAATGGCTTACAGAAACAAAGCGATCAGCCAGGGAACCATCAGCGGCATATAAATAGCCCCAAGGCACATACCCAGGCTGGCATAAACCCCCATGGTCAGATCAAGCTCAAATGCCCTGGCCGTTCCACTGGCATGGGCGTTGACCCCCATGGCAAAACCAATGACCCGGGGATCCCGAATACCCAGCTTTTGGCATAAGAAAGGCCCCACCAGTGAACCATAGACACCTGAAATAATCACTACCGCCGCCACCAGCGGAATAATAGCGCCGTATTCCTCCCCCATCACCAGAGCCACTGCAGTGGTCACCGCTTTGGTCGAAATGGCAAGCACCACATCGGGAGAACCACCAGCCAGTAAGGCCAGCCCCATTCCCAATGCTACCGCCAGTGCCCCCCCCATCAGCAGCGTGCCCAACAAAGGGCCTGCCAGCTGGCGCAGGTGGTGAAGCTGGCGGGACAGAGGGATGGCAAGCGCAACAGTAAAAGGCGCCAACAGCATCTTCAGCAATTCACTGTACTCGGTGTATAGATCAAGCTCCAGGGGAGAGTAGCGAATGATCAGGAACACCAGGAAACTACAGGTAAACAGGGGGTGCAGCCAGCCTTTCCGCCCCATCCGGATAAAAAACTTCTCCGCCAGAAGGTAGGCCCCAAGGTTGATCAGCAGAATCGTCAGGGGGTTGTTCAGTTGCTGGTGAAGTAAATCGAGAAACGGCATCATCCACTCATCCATTGTGACGCTCCTCAACAGGAAAAGCCTGCCCGGCCCTTTTCAGCAACCATTGCATCAACAGGGCCGTTAACACCAGAGAGACCGGAGTAGCCACCAGCATCGCCAGCGCAATCGGCAACCACTGGGACAACAGCAGATCCGTGAGAAAAAACATCCCCACACACCCGGGAATAAACAGTACCGCCAGATAACGGATGCAAAATTGGCTGACCTTATCCAGAGGCTCACTGATCTCCCCCCGCCACTGGATATAGACCACCAGCAGGATCAGTCCCACCACAGACCCGGGTACAGGTAAATTCAGTCCGTCACTTAACAGGTTACCGATCACGGTAAACAGCAATAGGGTGACTATTCCCGATAGCATAAGGTGGTATCTCCTGAAACAATCAGTGTGTTTTACCGCTAGAGAAGTGGAATGGCAATCCGGTAAACTTCGAACATCCACTTTCATAGCAATAGCGCAGGATGCCAGATTTGCTGAACAAACGCCTCCCTTCAAACCGACTGTCCATGCACCAGCTCCGGGTCCGACTGGCCCAGGCTGAAGCTCTGCCCCAACTTACTCTGATGGGGTTACTGACCGGACTGCTTGCCGGCGGACTATTGATTCTATTCCGGGAACTGGTCGTCTTTTTCAGTGAGGGCGCTCTACAGGTGTTCACTGAAACCGGTTTGGCTTCTCATCAGGAAGGGGTCGAAATTCTCTCCCCCGTGGCCCGGTTCCTCTCCCCCATTATGGGAGCCGTCTTACTGGCTCTGTTAATCAAAGCCAACCGCCCGGACCGGAGGTCGTTTGGCATTGCCCACGTCATTGAGCGACTGACGTTTAATCGGGGGCGTCTGCCTCTGGTCAGCACCATCACCCAGTTCTTGGGAGCCCTGGTGGCTTTATGCAGTGGTTTTTCCGTGGGCCGGGAAGGACCCGCCGTTCATATGGGAGCCGGCGCGGGCAGCTACCTTGGTCAGAAACTGAGGCTGCCGGAAAACACCCTGGGAGTCCTGGCGGGGTGTGGTGCGGCTGCGGCAATATCCGCCTCATTCAACACTCCCATGGCCGGTGTTATTTTCGCCATGGAAGTGGTGATGAAAGAATACTCCCTGGAAAGTTTTATTCCTGTTATGGCGGCCTCTGTGGCAGCATCGGTGCTTTCCCAGGTGGTCTACGGCCCTGACCCAGCATTTATCGTGCCTCCCATTCCCATGGCCTCCCTGGAAGAACTGGCTATCTCTGCCGTAGCCGCCATGGTCATTGGCACCCTGGCAGCGCTGTTTATCCAGATCAACCTGTTCGCCCTGCGCCAGCGCCGTCAGCAGGTGGTTCTACCAATAATGGCTGCCGGACTGCTCATGGGCATTGCCGGTTTTCTGGTGCCAGCCTCCATGGGGATTGGCTATGACACCATTGATGCATTACTGAACGGAACCGGACTGGATGTCGGTTTTCTGCTGCCTCTGCTGTTAATAAAACTGGTTATTACCGCTCTGGTCATAGGCTTTGGTGTACCAGGGGGCGTCATCGGCCCCTCACTGATGCTTGGGGCAACCGCTGGGACATTGGTTGCCATGGTGGCAAAACAGCTGTTGAACCTGCCCGATATCAATGTCACATTTCATGCCCTGACCGGTATGGTGGCCATGATGGCAGCCGTATTACAGGCGCCCCTGGCGGCACTGGTCACGGTGCTGGAACTGACCCATAACCCCCAGATTATTCTGCCTGCCATGCTGGCCATCATCATTGCCTGCCTGATGGCCAGCCAGCTGTTTCAGCAGCAGGGGATCTTCGCCATGCAATTCAAGGCCATGGGCAAACAGGTTCAGATATCCCCTCTGGCTCAGCTGCTTCATCGAACCGGCGTCGCCAGTCTGATGGAAAACCCGCTGGTGATCACCGGGCAATACATTACCCCGGAAGCCCTGGAACTTTGCGTGGCTAATCCGAAGCAGTGGCTGCTGATCCAGGAAGAGGGTCAAACCCGCCATATCCTCGCTTCGAGAAAACTGCCCCTTCAGCCTCCCCACCCGGATTCCAGCCCGGGCAGCCTGGACCTGTTGTCGGTATCCGACACAATCCCTGTCCATACCATCAGCATGCAGGCCACTCTCTATGACGCCCTGCAAATGATGAATCAACACCATGTGGATGCCTTGCTGGTTGAATCACTGCCGGGAAGAACTACAAAACCTGATGAATACTGTGGCGTGATCACACGCAGGGCCATCGAAGGTCACTATGAGCTTTGATCAACCATCCGACTATGAGCGAAGCATGCTCATGTAACAGTCCAGTGAAAATGGCTGAAACGCCAGAAGCATCCGGGTTTTACCCGTCCACCCAAGATGAACAATAAAAAGGCGGCTTGTGGCCGAAACAACATAAAGAACAAAAGGCGAATGGCATTACCGCGGGTAATGAGATACTCAGTTCGCCAGAGATCATCGAAGGGAAGGAATCATGTCGATCGATAAACCCGGCAGCTCATCACGACAGCATCTTGAGTTTGAAAACCCATCCAAGGCAGAAGGGGCTGAGGGCTCATCACCGGAACCCAGCCCTAACCCCACCAGCCCAAAAGGAATAAAGTTTTTTGGCAAGAATATATCCCTTACAAACCCCTTCAAAAGAAAGCCTCGCCCAGACAGCCCAAGCCTGGACTTCTCAAAACTGGAAAAAAAGAGAGTACGCCACCACTCATCCTCTGAAAGCCCTGGAATGACAATCAAGCATCAAATCCTCAGGCTGGCTGAAAAAAGGATCACTTTTGAGGAATTCACTGACTGGTATGATACTGAAATGAGCCGAGTAAAAGCGGAAGTAGACCTTTATTTCACTTTGACAAAGCTGACAACACTCATTGAGTCTCTGTCATTACCGGCTGAACCAACAGAAGAAGCTGACGTAACGTTTCAAAAAGAGATCACCCCCCTCCTGAACGAAGTGGTGACATTACAAGCTCACTTAGGCCTGCAAACAGAAGCCCCCCAAACAAAAAGCCTGCTATCCCCAACCACGCAATTTGAACAGCTACTAACTCTTTCTACCCCTGAGGAAAGCTCATCACCCCCTTCAGACCCAAGTCCTATGGAGCTTAACCCTTTTCAGAGGTTACAAGTTAACCCTGAGCAAATCATGGCACTGTACAAATCAACTGAACAGCAACAGCAGCTGCTTGAAAGCTCAAGACAATTAATACAAACCTGCCGGGCAAGAATTGAAGGGGATGGAAGGCAGATTCCAAAAAAGGAGTTGCCATCCGACTTTAAGAATGAATATTTCTATTCCATCTGCCCTGTTGATCCCACTGATATTGACCTTTTAAAAAAACTAAAGAAAGTGGAGCCCCAGTCATCAAAGGTGATAAACCAGCTTAAAGTGCTCGTCTGTGAGCCATTTATTATGAAGAGTCTTGAGGCTGATTCACTCGCCAACAGACACATCAGGGTGAGCCCAGCCAGAAAAGAGGAAGCAAGGCAGGCCCGTCGCCAGTGGTTAACGGATACTGACAAGCCCAAGCTTGATATGGCCGACACTATTCTCGGACGCCCCCAGTGCCTGAGGGAGGATCTCAACGGGCTAGTCCAAATGTGGACAGCCGAGAAAGAAAGCATGCCACCGCGCACTGCTAAATCCATTGAAAAAATACTGAAAGACGTCAACAAATTGCTTGAAGATGAGGATAAAAAAAGAGATCTCATCGCCGTCAACCTACTCGTTTTAGACGTTATGCAGAAAATACAAGACCTTCCCATGCCTCTGGCTCAAGAGCTAAAATCCTGGCCTGAGAAATACGCCACTTACATGATTGAGCAGCTCTCTGCCACTATGCCCTGGGAAACGACAGAAAAAACAGAGCCCCAGAGCAGCCAGACCAGGGAACCCCAGCCAGGTCCATCCAGATCCCCCCGGCAACCTAAACCCTGAAAACCGCCTGTCGTATTTTCATACCACTTTCGCTACCCTTGTATTTCGCCCCTGGATGAATGGAGGGAGGCATCATCCTTCTCCCCATTCTCCAGCATCAAAGAGCAGAACGACTTTACCTGTATAACAACCACAACCGGAACTCTCCTCATGCTCTGGATCAAGTCCTTTCATATCATCGCCATGGTCTGCTGGTTTGCTGCCCTGTTTTACCTGCCCAGGCTGTTTGTCTACCATGCCATGAGCGAAGACCCCATCAGCCGTGACCGTTTTATCATCATGGAGAGAAAGCTGATGCGAGGCATCGCCACTCCCTCCATGATTGCCACTATTGCTCTGGGGCTATGGCTGCTCCACTACCTTCCCGGCTATCTGAGCGCTGGCTGGATGCATGCCAAGCTTGCCCTGGTGGCCCTCACCCTGGTTTATCACCATATGTGTGCCCGATACATGAAACAGCTTGCCAACGGAACCAGTACCCACAGTCATAAATTCTTTCGGGTATTCAACGAAATACCGGTTATTTTTCTGGTGGGAAGCGTTATTCTGGTGGTCGTCAAACCTTTTTAGAAAGCATTTCATAGCAAGCATTGCATAGAAAACCTCCCCTGAACGGCCGATAATCCTCTTCAGGGGACTTGTCCGGAGCCTCTCCAAATGCCCATAGCGCAAATGCCTATAGCGCAAAAAAACCGCCACAAAATCGCCAAAGAGGCCAGCGAACATGGATGACACCTTTTACAAGCTGATCTTTCAGGGGAAAATCCAGCCGGGCTTCAAGGAGAAAGAGGTCCAGAAGAACCTGCAGGCGCTGCTGAAAGTGGATCAGGCCAAGATGAAAAGGCTGTTTTCCGGCGACCCCATTGTGCTTCGCAAAAACCTGCCTGAAGCCACAGTCCGTCATTATGAAAAGGCCCTGGTCAAGGCAGGGGCGCAGTGCCGGATCATTTCAGTAGCCGGCGATGAAGAGCTCTCCCCTGTTTCTCCTGAGGCTACACTTTCAACCTCTGAGGAGGTCCATCCCCCCATCTCCCCCCCTAAAGACAAAAGGGAAACCAGCCTCTTCCAGCGCCTGGGGAGGATTCGTTTTATTGCCCTGTGCTGGCTGGTGCTTCTCACTGGCCTGGCAGCCTGGTGGCTGCCGGACAAACTCTACTCACCTCTGTCTATCCTTCACAGAGGTCAGGTGCCCCTGACCCAGGCTGGGCTGGCAACACTGGCAGGGCTGATACTGTTTTTGATCACCGCATTACGCCTTCATGACATGAATCAAAGTGCCTGGCTAAGCCTGTTCCTGATCATCCCCGGGCTGAACCTGCTGTTTATCCTCTGGTTGTCTATTGCCAGAGGCACCCGTAACACCAATGGCTTTGGCCCCCAACCTTCAGAGGCAGGCAATCTGGCCCGGGTCTTTGGTCTCTGGCTGCCCCTGATGCTGTCCATTTCAGCAGCGGGTTATGGCTGGTTGTACCAGGACCAGTTACAACAACTCGCCAGTCATTTTCCGGACACTGTCATCCAATGGGATATACTGGGTTTTGAAGAGTAAAGCGGTCAGGTTCAGGCTAACATTGGTGAACAATTAACCACACTCACGCTACCTTATACGCATCAATACGCAGTCAAATGACGCAGGTCAATGGTTATAATATTTTTCTACCGCTTCTCTACATCCACAAGCCGTGATCATCAAGATGACCGGTTAAGGCCGTAGCTTTCGGCGATACTCTCTTCAATGCTCCCTTCTCGAGCCATTACCGAGCATCACCGGAAACGTTCGGTCGTTTTCACTGGTAAAAGCACTGGTAATAGGTTCTATGAGCAAAGACAGCGTTCTGGTTATTAACTGTGGCAGTTCTTCCCTGAAGTTTGCAGTGATCAACCCGAAAACCGAAGAGGAAAGCATCAATGGCATCGCCGAGCGCCTCGTCGGCAACGAAGCGTCCATCACCTGGAAGCTGAACGGTGAAAAGCAGACCCAGGATCTGGGTGCTGCCGGTCACGATGGTGCTATCGAAGCCCTGGTCGGCCTTCTGCGTGACAACAACCTGATGGACCGTATTGAAGCCATTGGCCACCGTGTGGTCAGTGGTGGTGAAAAGTTCACCGCGTCCATGCTGGTTACCGAAGAAGTCATCAAGGGCATTGAAGACTGCTGCACCCTGGCCCCTCTGCATAACCCGGCTCACCTCAAAGGCATTCATGCCGCTCTGAAGTTCTTCCCGGGCCTGCCCCAGTCTGTGGTATTTGATACCGCCTTCCACCAGACCATGCCTGCAGAAAACTATCTGTACGCTGTACCTTACAGCCTGTACAAAGAGCATGGCCTGCGTCGCTATGGCGCCCACGGCACCAGCCACCGCTTCGTCAGCCGCGCGGCTGCTGACATGCTGGGCCTGGATTATGAAAACAGCGCTATCCTGGTAGCTCACCTGGGTAATGGCGCCAGCGCCTGTGCCGTTAAGAATGGCAAGTCCATTGACACCACCATGGGCCTGACCCCTCTGGAAGGCCTGGTGATGGGCACCCGCTCCGGTGACATTGACCCCAACGTCTTCAGCTTCCTCAAGAAGCAGTGTGGCTACACCCTGGAAGAAATCACCGACATCCTGAACAAGAAGTCCGGCCTGCTGGGTCTGTCTGAAATGGATAACGACTGCCGCGTCATTGAAAATGCCGCCAGCGAAGGCAACGAGCGTGCCCAGCTGACCCTGGACATCTTCTGCAATGTCCTGGCCAAGAAACTGGCAGGCTATGCAGCCGAGCTGGGCAAAATTGATGCCCTGGTCTTCACCGGCGGTATCGGTGAAAACTCCAGCAACATCCGTAAAAATGTTCTGAAGCGCCTGGCCATCTTCGGCTTTGACATCGACGAAAAAGCCAATGAAGAAACCTTCCGCGGCAAGAGCGGCGTGATTACCAAAGAAGGCTCTACCGTAGCGATGGTGGTCGCCACTAACGAAGAGCTGATGATCGCCCGCGATACTGAAGCCCTGATCGCTCACTAAAGCCCCCATCCCCCTGAAAAGCGCAGGCTGTGCACTCAGCCTGTCTTTTTTCATGGAAAACAACGGGAGGTCATTGCCTCCTGTTGTTATATTTATAGGTAGCCACCCGGTCACAGCTCGCGCTTCTGCAGCCTTTTTCCTGCCGTTCGCCGCTGGCTTAACCGGAGCCTGACAATTGCTGGAAAGTCCCATCATGCGTACATTTTTCCTGGCCCCAACCCGCTACGGTGTCGGCCTCACCTCCGTTACCCTGGGTCTGGTTCGAGCCCTTGATAACCTTGGCCTGAGAGTCAAATTCTTCAAGCCTATCGCTCAGCTGCACGTGGGTGACAAGGGGCCTGAGCGCTCGACCAAGCTGGTTCAGAGAATCATGGACCATGAACCGCCAGCCCCCATCAGTTCACACCGGGCGGAAGACCTCCTGGGTGACAACAAAGGCGATGTACTGATGGAAGAGATCGTCGCCCTGTTTGACCAGGCCTCCCAGGACTGTGACGTCATCGTTGCAGAAGGCCTGGTGCCCACCCGGGATATGCCTTATGCCAACCGCCTGAACAGCGACATCGCCAAGACCATCAATGCCGATATCATTCTGGTCTCCGAGCCCGGCGAAGACTCCCTGGCGGACCTGGCGGACAAGCTGGAAATCGCTGCAGACAGCTTTGGCGGCATCAAAAACCCCAGAGTTGTGGGTTATGCCCTCAACAAACTGGACGCTGATAACGCCACCCGACTGAATAACGACGGGCACTTCCAGAGCCTGCCAGAGTTCACCCGCAAGCCGATCCAGCCTATCGGATACATCCCCTGGGACAGCCACCTGGCCTCTCCCCGGACCATGGACATTGCCGATTACCTGGACGCCGAAGTGCTTAACCGGGGTGAACTGGAAACCCGCCGGGTCACCTCTTACACCCTGAGTGCCCGTACTCCGGCCAACATGCTGCACCACCTGAAGCCGGGCAACCTGATGATCACCCCCGGGGATCGTGACGACATCATCCTGGCCACCTGCATGGCGGCTCTCAATGGTGTCCCCCTGGCCGGACTGTTGCTGACCAGCGGCATCAAGCCCGCCCCGGCAGTGATGGAGCTTTGCAACAAGGCCATCAGCACCGGCCTCCCGGTGATGCTGACCGACTCCGACTCGTACACCACTGCCACCAAGCTGGACCGTCGCCACAATGAACTCCCTGTGGATGATAATGCCCGGGTGGAAATGGTGATGGATACAGTGGCCGCCCACCTGAACACCGAGTGGCTGAAAGAGCACTGTGAAGAACTGGCCGAACGTCGTCTGTCTCCACCCGCTTTCCGCTACCAGCTGGTTCAACGTGCCCTGTCCGCCAACAAGCGTATTGTCCTGCCGGAAGGTGATGAGCCCCGTACCATTCAAGCTGCTGCCATCTGCCAGGAGCGTGGCATTGCCCAGTGCATTCTGCTGGGTAAGCGGACCGAGATTGAGCAAGTGGCCAAGGACAACGGCATCAGCCTGCCTGAAGGCTTGGTGATTATGGAGCCGGACAGCATCCGCAGCCGTTATGTGGAGCCTATGGTTGAGCTTCGCAAGCACAAAGGTCTGAGCGCCCCCATGGCGGACGCTCAGCTGGAAGACACCGTGGTTCTGGGCACCATGATGTTGGCCCTGAACGAAGTGGATGGCCTGGTTTCTGGTGCCGTTCACACCACCGCCAACACCATTCGCCCGGCTTTCCAGCTGGTGAAGCCGAAGAAAGAGTCCGGCGGGCTGGTCTCCTCCATCTTCTTCATGCTGCTGCCTGACCAGGTTCTGGTTTACGGTGACTGTGCCGTCAACCCGAACCCCAACGCAGAACAGCTGGCCAATATCGCCATCCAGAGCGCGGACTCCGCCCAGGCCTTTGGTATTGAGCCCCGCGTTGCCATGATCAGCTACAGCACCGGAACCTCCGGTATTGGTGCGGACGTCGAGAAGGTTCGTGAAGCCACTGAAATCGTCAAGGCCAAACGCCCGGACCTGGTGATCGACGGCCCTCTGCAATACGACGCTGCCTCTGTGGAGTCCGTTGCCAGAAGCAAGGCACCTGACAGTAACGTTGCCGGTCGTGCGACAGTGTTTGTATTCCCGGACCTGAACACCGGCAATACCACCTACAAAGCGGTTCAGCGCAGTGCTGATGTGATCAGTGTCGGCCCGATGCTTCAGGGTCTCAACAAGCCTGTCAATGACCTGTCCCGTGGCGCCCTGGTAGACGATATCGTTTACACCATCGCCCTGACGGCCATTCAGGCAGAAAACGACAAGGCCTGATACAGCGGTCTTTCCCCATGTGTGCTGGAAGGGTTCTCCTTCCAGCACCTCTCCTCCAGCCGTATAAAGCCCATTCGGGTGAACTTTTTCTTTTCCCCGTAGTCGAAACACTCCTGACCCACCTTCTTTTTCTTACCGACTGGTTTAAGGAAAACAGAAGGGATTAACTGTGTCGTATGCACCCCATAGGATTTACTGCCGTCGAACTACAAAACAAAACTGTCATCAAAGCTGAATAAAGTGAAATAAAGAACCCAGCCTGATGGTCGATATCTCAACCCTATGCCCCAATGAAAAACAAAAAAGAAGGCTCATGAAGAGCCAGGAGAAACACCATGTCTAAAACATCAAAAACAAATCATAACCCTGCTTCAACTTCTATTATCACCTGCCCGGACTGCCAGCACCATGCCGTAGAAGTGATGCCCCAGGACGCCTGCATATACCTTTACGAATGCCACAACTGCCAGAAACTGATTACTCCACAACAAGGGGACTGCTGCGTATTCTGCTCTCATGGCAATAACCCCTGCCCCACCTCCCAGAGGGACAAAAAAGCGTATGCGGCTATGCAACCACTGCGTCCGGTACTGGTGGCCGGAGGTAATGGCTAAGCCAGCGATAGAAATAGAATCCTTACCATATTAAACACCGGCCAGGACGATGACAGAAGAAAGAAAGCCTTACCCGGATAATGACCCTGTCACCTGCTTTCTCAGAGATAAGGGGTTTGAAATCACCGCCTACTATATGGGCAGTACTTCACTGCTGATTGGAGGGCGAGTCGAATATGATGGCTGTGAGATTATTTACCGGGTCGAGGAGGACGTGGTGATTCCGGTTATCTACCGACGGGTAGAGTCTGCACCGAAAGGGCTGAAAAACCGGTCCAGGTCCTTACTGTGGTTTATTGAGCGTCTGGCTTATGACATCCCCGAAATACGCTATGTAAGAGGCAATCTTGACTCCGTCCCCGCCAGGGACAACGACGGACTTTCCATCAAGAAGATGTACCGCTTTTGTTTTGAGCTATTGGGGGCAGAGCATGACCCGGAGCCAGGCTGGTATCGCATTGACCTGTCCAGGTATCAGTCTTTAAAGGCACGTCAGCGGGAAAAAGCCCGCCAACGCAAAGAGCAACCCTGAATACTAACCCAGTCAAAGGATCGTTTTATCTCTGGGGAGCCGGTCTCAGGTTGATTTCCACACGGCGGTTCAACGCTTTGCCCTCAGCGGTTTTATTGCTGCCAATAGGGTTCATTGCTCCCCGCCCAATTGCCGTAATCCGGGTGGGAGAGACCCCTTGGTAAACCAGGTAGTTGGCAACACTGTCCGCCCTCTCCTGG
The DNA here is from genome assembly GCF_057680865.1 of Endozoicomonas sp. Z74. Classification (NCBI taxonomy): domain Bacteria; kingdom Pseudomonadati; phylum Pseudomonadota; class Gammaproteobacteria; order Oceanospirillales; family Endozoicomonadaceae; genus Endozoicomonas; species Endozoicomonas sp. Z74. The sequence goes on along the minus strand of NZ_JBLYZI010000028.1, from coordinate 7,832 downwards.
GAAAGCGGCAGGTTGATTTTGTCGCCTCCGGTACTGTCGGTATAACCCACCACCTCAATCAGGTTCTTATCGAACTCCTTAAACACTTTTGCCACAGAGCCAAGCACGGGATAAAACGCCGATTTTATATCCGCCTTGCTGGAGTCAAAGGTGATGTTAGAGGGCATGATCAGCTTGAGGTCGTTGCCCTGACGATACACCTGCACCCCGGTCCCCTGCAGCTCAGCTCTCAGTTTGGCTTCCTGACGGTCCGTATAATAACCATAACCCGCACCGGCCGCTCCGCCGATCACCGCACCTTTCAGAGCACCTTCACCACCATCGGCCAGGGCACCAATGGCTGCTCCCGCCAAGGCCCCACCCAACCCATACTTGGTCGATTTAGTGGTTTCCTGCTCACCGGTGTAAGGATTAGTTGTCTGACAGCCTGCCAGGAGAATTCCTGCTGACACCACTACCAGTGCCATTACTTTTTTCAACTGCATGATCGATTCCTTATTATCACTTAAAACACGTCGACGGCTGTTTCCGGTCAATATCAACTGCTTCTGTAAAAAGCGGAAGAAAAACAGCTCATCCTCGAATAATACTGTTTTCCCGGATCTCTTCACCGATGGTGGTGTCCGGACCATGCCCTGTGACAACCACGGCCTCTTCATCCAGAACATACAGACGCTGACGTATGGACTTCTCTATTGCCTTGTAATCACCACCCCACAGATCCGTACGGCCTATGGACCGGCGAAACAGGGTATCTCCGGCAATCAGCAAACCGTGCTTTTCAAACCAGAAGCACATGGAACCGGGTGTGTGGCCGGGTGTATGCATGGCCACTCCCTCACAACAGGGTAGCTCCTGATCGTCTTTCAGCCAATGATCCGGATCCGGAACCGGACGGTAGGGAACGCCAAACATACGACACTGCATTTCAAGATTATCCCAGAGAAACTTATCCCCCTCATGGAGATAGATCGGGGCCCCCGTTTGCTTTTTTATATCGCCACTGGCCAGAAAGTGATCAAGATGGGCATGGGTGTGTATTAACGCCACCACCTGGAGACCCAGTTCCCGAAGCCTGTCCATGATGATCTCCGGATCACCACCAGGGTCCACCACAAAGGCCTTGCGAGTGACCGGATCACCAATGATGGTGCAGTTGCATTGCAGGGGGCCGACAGGAAACGTCTGTCGGATAAAACCAGTTGGGTGTGTCATTGAGCCTTCACAATTGGGTCTGAGTCATCAGGCGATGATTTTAATATTTTTTTACCGAGAGGGCACTGAGATCATTTTGACCCCAGCCGTTGTCAGGCGTTCACCCCCACCTCCCAGATATTCCTGAATCAATAACAACGGCACCCCATGACTGACAATCACAATAAACTGATGCTCCAGATCCCATTGCTGGTCATTAAGCAATGACTCAACCAGTTCAATTACCCGTGCCTGCACCTGCTCCCGGCTCTCTCCCCCAAACCGTTCCGGATTGTCGGGAAACCAGAAGTCTTTGTCATTGTATTCCCGATAGCACTGCCCATCTCGCTCCCCGGCATCCACTTCTATCGCCCTGCTATCAATTTCGCGACAGGTCACAGGCAGCTTCAGGGTATCCATAAGGATTTCCGCCGTTTCCAGGGTTCTGGGCAACGGCGAAACAACCACCCGGCACACCGTGTTTTTATCCAGCCCTATCGCTTTTAAAGCTTCCGCAGACTGACGAACCTGCTGGCGCCCAGCCTCTGTTAACCGGGCAGGTGTATACCCCAGGTTGTTCGGGTTGCTGCTGTATACAGAGGCAATATTGTGTTCACCCTCACCATGGCGCATCAGTACAATACCACCCCGTTTCTCGTTACTTACAAGTCTTTTCATTCCAGTTCCTGACGTATTTATCTGTTATCTCCGACTTCCCCCTGCCCTCCTTGTTCCATACCCACTTTTCCACATCGTATTTTGATTTAACCGCCCTTAATAAAGGGTGGGGATTTCCCCGACAAGCAACACTGTTTCCCAGAAAACCTTTATTCGCTGGATAAGGAAATTCCCGTTCATGGCCATAGCCTTCATAGTCATCCACCTCCTCCCAGTCATCAATAAAAGAGACAGTAGTGCTTATTATTTTCCTGTCCCTTTTAAAAGTCGCATTATCGCCCCCCTTCCGGGCTTTGGTTCCAGTCCCCCGCCCCCCCTGCACCAGCGCAGACTGAAAAGCCCTTGATAACGTAAGTGACTTCAAAATAACCACGACGTCTCTCCTCTCAAACAAATCCCATATTGCAGGCTTGAAAGATGACGAAGTGTAGCTAAAAAACCCTTGGCCAGGCGTTCCAACAAACCACTGCTAACCACCACCATGGCCAAAAAACCAGAAGAAGCCCATGCTTTCCAGCATCATGGCCAGAAAGGACTATGCAAATACCAAACAGGCATAACAAGGTAAGGATAAAATGACTAATCTGAAGAACTAAGCCCATAGCAATAACTGATACGTCAATGTGCGAAAGCCATAACAGCCCTCACAAACAGCCTGTTCTCAGCAGTACCGTCATTTTGATACTGGCAGCCCTGCTGGGCCTGGTCTCCGGCTGGCTGAATATCAACGAACTCAACCAGGCCAGTCAGGTGATATCGGACTTGTTTATCCGCCTGTTAAAGCTGATCAGCCTGCCCATTATCTTTTTCTCCCTGCTTTCAACCCTGTCAGGGATGGGAGGGGTATCCGATGTCAAACGTCTTGGCGGCAGGGTGCTGAAATATACGCTGCTGACCACCTTGATCGCAGCCAGCGTTGCCCTGATGCTTTATATCAGCATTAATCCTGTCCGAACGACAGCCCCCCTGGGCAGCAGCATTAATGAACCGGTTCAGGCAACCGGCTACTGGTCTTACCTGCTGAGTGTCATTCCCTCCAGTTTTGTAGAGCCCTTTTACACCCACAATGTCATGGGTGTTCTGTTCCTTGCGCTGTTGCTGAGCGCAGCGATCATCTCCCTGAAAAAGGAACACAAAGCAGTATTGCACTCTCTGTTCGACAGCCTTTTCGCTGCGGTTATGAAAATGACCCAGTTTATTCTAAAGCTCATGCCCTTGGCGGTCTGGGCCTTCGTTACCCTGTTTGTCCATGACCTCCAGAATCAGGACATTCTCCAGGGGCTCGCCCTTTATCTGCTCTGTGTTCTGCTCGCGAACCTTCTTCAGGCCGCTGTCATCCTGCCATTGCTGCTTCGTTATAAAGGCCTTTCCCCCTGGCATGCTCTGCGCGCCATGTGGCCAGCCCTGACCGTGGCTTTTTTTGCAAAATCCTCCAGCGCGGCCCTGCCCTCTGCCGTGGACTGCGCCGAAAAAAGAATGGGAGTCCAGCATAAAGTGGCTCGTTTCAGCCTGCCCCTGTGCATTACCATCAATATGAACGCTTGCGCTGCTTTTATTCTGATTACCGTGCTGTTTGTCTCGCAAAGCAACGGAATGACCTACTCACCGTTGGAGCTGGTATCCTGGATTCTTATCGCCAGTATTGCCGCAATAGGTAATGCCGGGGTTCCCATGGGCTGCTATATGCTATCCAGTGCTTTTCTGGCAGCCATGGGCGTTCCTTTGCAGTTGCTGGTGGTGATACTGCCCTTCTATGCGTTCATCGATATGCTGGAAAGTGCCATAAACGTCTGGTCAGACTCCTGTGTAACGGCCATGGTCAATAAAGACCTGAGCTCCGCAGAACAGGCGGATAGAGTCTCTGATGACCGCTCTTATGAACTGGATAGAAAAACACCCACCAAAAATGGAACAGGCCAGAAAAGCAGCCAGTAATGCCCTACTGGCGGTGCCGGATCTCATGCAACCAATTCAACAACTCTGAGGTGGCAAAAACGGCCTCAACCCCTTTGTTAAGATGGTCATCACCCGAACGTTTTCTGGCATCGGCAATGTCCGTTACGCCGATGACTTCGTTGATAATGGGCTTGCCAAAGTGGTTGGTCACATCCCTGAACCCATTGACCACATTGTGGATAACGGATTCATCATGGCTGGTGATGCCCTGGAGGATGACGCCAAAGGCCAGAATAGCGCTCAGCGCCGGATCCTCCTCAAAGAGGACCCTGGCAGCAAATGGCAGTTCGAGAGACCCGGGCACATGGTGAATGGCAATATTGCCAGGCTGAACATCCAGAGCCAGCAACTCTCTTTCAGCCCGGGCAATCATTGCATCCACACACTCCCCATGCCAGCGACTGCCGATAATGGCCAGCCGGGCATGGGGGATTTTATGAAACTCACCCGGCTGTTTTGGAAGACCTGCACCCATTCGAGGCTCTCCTGAGATGACTGTCTGGAACACTCAAATGCCCATAGCGAAAGAAAAACAGTTTGCGCCCCCCAAAAAAAACGAGGAAGCAAACGGCTTTTCTCGACAATCAAGGTAGAAGGTAGACAGCTACAAGGATACTGGCAACTCTACCTACTCTCTCCTCGACGGTTTCCTCAACGACTTCCAACCCCATACACCACATTTCGAAGCCCACGGCATAATGTCTCCAGCTCCTCCTCACAGATCACATAAGGAGGCATCACATAGACCAGTTTGCCAAAAGGTCTGACCCAGACCCCTTCATTGACAAAACGGGGCTGAATCTCCGCCATCACTACCGGCTCTTTCATTTCGACCACACCGATGCCTCCCAGCACCCGGACATCGGCCACTCCAGGGAGTTCTGCACAGGGCATGAGGCCCTTCCGCAACCCCTTTTCAATCATCTCCAGCTGCGGCTGCCACTGACCCGTTTGCAGAATTCCGAGACTGGCATTACCTGCGGCACAGGCCAGAGGATTGGCCATAAAGGTCGGCCCATGCATAAAAGGCCCCTGTTCAGAAATGGTTTCGCTGACCCTTTCGGTACAAAGCGTTGCAGCCAGCGTCATGTACCCTCCGGTCAGGGCCTTGCCCACACACATGATATCCGGCACCACACCGGCATGTTCACAGGCAAAGAGCCTGCCGGTCCTGCCAAAGCCCGTAGCAATTTCATCGTGAATCAACAGCACTTCATAGTCATCACACAATTGCCTCAAACGCTTCAGGTAGTCGGGAGAATAGAAATACATCCCCCCCGCCCCCTGGACAACCGGCTCAACAATCACCCCGGCGACGCTGCCATTGAGCCGCTCCAGGCTTTCTTTCAATTCATGGATGTGGCACTCCTCAAAAGCTTCCCCATATCGGCATTGGGGGCGGGAAACAAAATGGTGTTGCGGCAGTATTCCGGTAAACCAGTGGTGCATCCCCCCCTCAGGATCACAGATGGACATCCCTCCCGTGGTATCCCCGTAATATCCCCCCCGGACAGTGAGCATTTTGTTTTTCTGGCTTTTCCCCAGGGATATCCAGTACTGCATGGCCATTTTGATCGCCACTTCCACGGCGACGGAACCGGAATCCGCAAAAAACACCGTCTGAATCGGCTCCGGTGTCATGGCTACCAGCTTGCGGGCCAGATCAATAGCCGGCTTGTGAGTTAGCCCGCCAAACATCACATGGGAGAACTCATCCACCTGCTGCTTCAGGGCCTGGTTCATCACCGGATGGTTGTACCCATGTACCGTGCACCACCAGGAGGACATCCCGTCAATCAGCCTGCGGCCATCATTCAGCTGGAGATAGACCCCTTCTGCCCCGGTGACCGGGAACATCTCAGCCCGCTTAACCGTGGTACTGTATGGATGCCAGATATGCCTGGCATCAAAGGCCAGGTCTTCCGGGGAAATCTGTAAACTCAAGTGATACTCCTGGTGAGCCGGGTTTCTTGGAATCGCCCTTTTGCTGTGGGAAAGGTAATCGGACGCAGGCTCAGGGGCAAGCTTTGGAAGGGCATTCACTCAGGTTGTTTGATGAGAGGAAGTGCAGCCTTCGTATCCTGACGTTACTGCCGTAAGACAAATCAAAGGCCTTTCACTTCCCTGATAGATGATTTATCACTGGCTCACCCCCATAAGCCAGCCAGAAAAAACTTACTGGACAGAACGTACCCCGGCTTCAGGCTCCGAAATCGACGACACTTCATCATCACGATCCACAATGGCTTGATTCAGCTCTGCTTCCCAGTTCACATCAGGAAGCTCATTCAGGGCGTGCCGGGCCAGCATGGCATCCACCACCTGCGCCGATTTTCTATTGGTCCAGAGCACATCGCCGCTCTCAGTACTGACCAGAGCGACTTCCAAAGCGGCGCCGGAAGAAGGGAGCACCGTTGTACTCCCCAGAAGAGCGGCCATCAGTACACTGGCGGCAAAATCCTTGGCCTGCATGCCCGAGGACTTTTCGAAACCATAATACTCCATTAGTAATACCGCTTCTGCGCCGGTTCGCTCTGCAATGGTATTGACCACTGGCCCCAGGGAGGCCTGGAATTGATTCTTGTTTTCCACCGTCACGGATTGACCGTTATAAAGGTCTTTTTCTGCCTGCTCCAGTGCTTCCAGGCTCTGGGTAACGGCATAGGCAAATTCATCATCTTCTGCCATGACTTTTTCAAAATCGAATTCCACCACTCGCAGCCCTTCCGCTGTCAATCGGGAAGCAGCAATGTCAGACAATCCCTTTTTTATCCCCCGCTCTTTATCAGTAAGCCGCTCATTTTCTCCGGTAAATACCACCAGCTCTATATTAACCTGGGGAGGGGCAATGACAACGGATTCAATGTCATTAGCCACACGGGAAAAATCCTGATGTTCTCTGACACTGGTGGTTGGTGTAGCGCAACCGGCCAGGATGGACAAAGTGCTGACCACCACAAGAAAGCGAAACAACTTAGACATCATTGTTAATATTCCTTTTTATTTTTTTCAGCAGGCTTTTGATGTACAGGGTATCTTTAATGGGCTTATGGCTATCCAGGTAACTCTTCAGAAACTGCTCCGCCTGTTGAGGCTCGTTCCTGGCCAGGTAGGTCAGCCCCAGCCCTTTTTTGGCCAGAATGTAATCCGGATCAAGGGCCAGGGAACGCTGATAATGGCTTAATGCTGTTTCATAGTGTTGACCGGACTGCTGGCTGAACTGTCGCTTCAATTGATCGTTGTTTTTTTTGTCGTAGAGCCAGGCATGCTCCCGGGCGGCGGCATTGGGATTATCCGCTCTCAGGCGAAAACTCTCCGCCAGATAATACTGCCATTGTGCCGACTCCCCGCCACTTTTTTCTTCAGCCTTTACGGCATCTTCCGCAAGCTCATAATGCTGCTGCCTCAATCTGAGCCGGATATTGTATTCAGTAATGCCACTTCGGAAAGACTCATAGCGCTCTGCTCGAACCAGCCCTCCCTGATTGTCGGCATACTCCCGGTTAATCATCTCTTTTGAATACTGGTAACGGGATTGACTGTCAGGATGACTGCTCCAGACAGAGCCTCCCTCCAGGGCAAAAACATGATCAAGAATCAATCAGTCCAAGCACTTTCATCATATAGTCTTCATCCCAGCCACAGGTTTTACGTTTGTTCTTGATACCAGCCTTCACTGAAGTATCAAGCTTGAGAAGGTTGAGTGTCACCTGTCGAACAACTGCCAGGTTCTCAGCAGCAAAGCCTTCCCTTGCCCTGCAACGGTCTTCATCGAAAGCAACGTCCAGAACCCAGTGCAACTGGTTCTCAACCAGCCAGTGCTGTCTGGTAGCCTGCAGAACCACTTCGGCACAAAGTTGGCGACTGGATACGAAGTAGCGGATCAGCGTGCTACCTTTGCCTTTCTTACAACTATCCAACTGAATAGCCGCTATGGTTTTCGCTCCCCATGCAGCAGCACTCGAGCCTTCTTTGATGTCATGGCTGACCCAGCAACGCCGGTG
>NZ_JBLYZI010000027.1:0-58750 GCF_057680865.1 Endozoicomonas sp. Z74 | reverse complement strand
ACCTTCTCAAGCTTGATACTTCAGTGAAGGCTGGTATCAAGAACAAACGTAAAACCTGTGGCTGGGATGAAGACTATATGATGAAAGTGCTTGGGCTGATTGATTCTTGATCATGTTTTTGCCCTGGGGTACGCCCTGGGCCTCGGCAAAAATCTGGGCATTGACCCCGACGATAATGTCGTTAGGTGTCGCAGGAATCAGGTTGGCACTGAATCCGGCGGACACTCCGGCAAAGGCGGCGGCCATACCAATCAAGGGATTCTTGCCAATACCGGCATAGAGCATTCCCGCCAGAGGCACCAGAATCAGATAACCGGCATCACTGGCAATACTGCTCATAATCCCCAGGAAAACCAGCAGCAAAGGCAACCAGCGTTCACTGATTTTGGTGCCCGCTTTCTTGATCAAGGTATCCAGCAGGCCAGACTGCTCGGCAATACCCACCCCCAGTACCGCCAGAAGAATAACCCCCAGAACACCGTTACCAAAGGCGAGCCAGTTTCTCAAAATCGCATTATCGAAAATCCAGCGGACATTTTCCGAGGACATCATGTTTTGAATACTGTATTCAATAGGGCTACCGTCAGCGCCTACACTCTCAAAGGTGAATCCTCCCATCAGGGCGGACACCACTGAGGTGATAGCGAACAGCGACATGAAAATAACAATCGGGTCCGGAATTCGATGCCCAACCCGCTCAATCAATCCAATAAAACCGGATCGCTGCTCCGGCATTTTTAGTGTTTCAGTAGTCATTAAGTGCCTAATCAATCAATATAAATAGAAATGATGGCTGTTATAAATATTATGTAAGAAACTTTAACCACCCCTTGACTGATCACTGTATGACCTGTGTCATTCCGGCTTCCGATTTACAGAGTTTTTACACAGAGCCATTGGAGGCGAACCAGCGGCTGGTTATCCTGAGGTGGAACCCTGATATAATGAGCGCTCTCCCTGAACCGCAGTTTTCAAAACTTTCAAAACGCTCCTGAGCGTAGACAGGCCAACGTGCAAAGACTCAATGACCGACAGGCCCAGGCCGTAAAATACATTGACACCCCCCTGCTGGTGCTGGCCGGTGCCGGCAGCGGCAAGACCAGTGTTATTACTACCAAGATTGCCTACCTGATTCAGGAATGCGGCATCAGCGCCCGGAATATCTTTGCCGTTACCTTTACCAATAAAGCCTCACGGGAAATGAAAGCGCGAGTCGGCAAACTGGTGAAAGGACGTGCTTCCAGCGGCCTGACAGTGTCCACCTTTCATAACCTGGGCCTGAACATCATCCGGCGGGAATACAAAGCCCTGGGGTATAAACCTGGCTTCTCCATCTTTGACCAGCAGGATGCCACCTCCCTGATCACTGACCTGATGCAGCGGGATATGTCTGCTGATGACAGCGGTGTTGACCAGATCCAGCACGCCATCTCCAACTGGAAAAATGATCTGATCTCCCCGGCCCAGGCATTGCAGATAGCAAGACAGCCTTGGGAGCAAACGGCAGCCATCGTTTATGAACACTACAACCGGATGCTCAAAGCCTATAACTCTGTGGATTTTGATGACCTGATCATGAAACCGGTGGAGTTGTTTCGCAATGATCCGGAAGCCTTGCGGCGCTGGCAGGAAAAAGTTCACTACCTGTTGGTGGATGAGTACCAGGACACCAACGGTGCCCAGTACGAACTGGTGAAACGACTGGTGGGCGACCGTCGCAAGTTGACGGTGGTGGGAGACGACGACCAGTCCATCTATGCCTGGCGTGGAGCCAAACCCGAGAACCTGGCTCTGCTGAAGGAAGATTTCCCCAGCCTCAAAGTCATCAAGCTGGAGCAGAATTACCGCTCCACCAGCCGGATTCTGAAAGCAGCCAACACTCTGATCGCCAACAACCCCCACGTGTTTGACAAAACCCTGTGGAGCGAACTGGGGATGGGGGATGAGATCCGGGTGATCAAGTGTCGCAATGATGAAATGGAGTGCGAGCGCATCGCCACGGAGATCATGGCTCACAAACTGAGGCATGAAAACAGTTATAAGGACTATGCGGTCCTTTACCGGGGCAACTTCCAGTCCCGGCTTCTGGAACTGAAGCTACAGCACCATGGCATTCCCTATCACATCAATGGTGGCACCTCGTTTTTTGCCCGGGCAGAAGTCAAGGACATCATGGCCTATCTGCGACTGTTGATTAACCAGGATGATGACAACGCCTTTCTGAGGGTGGTGAATACCCCAAAGCGGGAAATTGGCCCTTCTACCCTGGAAAAACTGGGCAACTACGCCAACAAACACCACATCAGTATGTACAGTGCCTGTGAAGAGGCGGCCCTGGAAGAGGACCTGGCTCCGCAATATGTAGAAAGGCTGCGCCGGTTTACCTCATGGATGAATGATGTGTCCCGCCGCCTGCAAACCAGTGAAGACCCCATGCAAGTGGTCCGGGAAATGATTGAGGACACCGATTACGAAAACTGGCTGATGCAGCACTCCTCTACGCCAGCCCAGGCTGAGAAGCGCATGGCCAACGTCTGGTTTCTGGTGGACGCCCTTCAGCAGACCCTGGAGCGGGGGGATGAAGACAGTACGGTGGAGGAAGCCATTGCCCGTCTGATTCTCAGGGATATGCTGGAACGTAATGAAGAAGAAGAGGATGCCGATCGGGTTCAGCTACTGACCCTGCACGCCTCAAAAGGACTGGAGTATCCCCATGTATTTATGATGGGGATGGAAGAAGAGCTCTTACCCCACCGTACCAGCATAGAAGAAGACAATATCGAAGAAGAAAGACGGTTGACGTATGTAGGCATTACCCGCGCCAGAAAATCCCTGACCATGACCCTGGCCGGACAACGCAAACAGTTTGGGGAAGTGATTGATACCCTCCCCAGCCGTTTTCTGGATGAACTGCCCCAGGAAGACCTTGTCTACAGCGGCTTCGATGAGTCCTCAACCCGTGAAACCAAAAAGATGGCCGGTAAAATGGGGCTGGATGCCCTGTATAAGTCCATCGGGGCCTGAGCACTATTTATTCAAGCCATGACTCCGTGGAAAAGCAATATAGCGGGTATGCATTCATTGATACATTCAACAAAATGAGAGGATGTGTCAATCCGCTTTGATTGCCTGTCGCTGACTTTTACCCCTAGAGAAAGCCAGCCTAGATTAGAGGAAATGATATTGATTCAGTGGGCCTGGAAAACGTTTGACGAACTTACCCTGGAAGAGCTCTACACTCTGCTCTCTGCCCGGCAGTCTGTCTTTGTGGTTGAACAAAACTGTCCTTACCTGGACGCCGATAACGGTGACCACTGTGCCCATCACCTTCTGGTCTGGAGCAGCCATAAACAACCGTCTCCGGTACTGGCTGCCTATTTGAGAATCCTGCCACCGGACTCTGAACGAAAGGAAGCCGCCATTGGGCGAATATTAACAACGGCCGCATTCCGGGGCCAAGGCTTGGGCAAAGACATGATTCAGGAAGCATTGACACAATGCAGGCAACTGTTTCCGGAAAAAGACGTGTATATGAGCGCCCAACACCACCTTCAAGCATTTTATGAAGGGTTTGGCTTTCAGGCAGAAGGGGGTATGTATAAGGAGGATGGCATCCCCCATATCGACATGTATCTCCGACATACTGCTCCCCCCTGAAGGGAAGCAGTAAGTCCTTGTCATCCACTCAAGCAGAAGCTCAAGCCTGTATTACAGGGCATCAAACTGATAGTGCATCTGCAGGCGGGAGTGGTGCCAGTCAAAGTTATTGTCCTGGTTCTGGGTATCACTGCTATCACCCCAGACATAAGCCGCACTGAACCAGAGATTTTTCACACTGGGTACCGAATATTCGAACCGGAAGTAGGCCTCATCATTGCTCCAGTTGTCGTTTTTCCCTTTCTGGTAAACGGTGACAAGCTGTAATCCGGGCACAAAGGCGGCTAAATCGTAACGCAGGCCAGCCATGTAGGATTGCATCTCGGAACCATCCAGGGTCAAACCATAGCTCTCATCTGTTAACAGATTAGAGCCACCGTTTTTCGAACCTTCCCGCCAGGTCAGAATAAGATTACTGCCGTCGTATTTCCCGGTTTTACCGTAAGCCAGAGACACCGTAGCAGGACCGAAGCCCAGGTCAAGGCGGCCACTGTATAGTTTGACGCTCTCTTCCTGTCCATTTAGAACAACCTGGTCCTTATCGTATCCAGTGGCGGCAACATTGTGATAGTTACCTGATACTTTAGTGACAACATCACCCAGGTTAAATGTGTATTCCCCATTCAAGAAGTACTGCTTGCTGACATCGCTTTGCTGACCGTAAGCCGCATCAAACTTCAGGCTGTTATCAAACTGGTAACTGCCCCCAACCATGTCAATCGCTTTGGCCTCACCTTTCTGGTTCCTGTATTGCAACAGGTCGGCACTGTTACGGAAGTAACCCCGCATCATGTGCAGCGCATAAAGATCAAGGCCGCCAAATTGTCCCCAATAAGTTAGAGACTGGGTTTCCTCCGGTGTTAACCTTGCGTCAGAATCCCCATAAAGCGGAGTGCTGATAAACTGGTTACCGTACCTTAACTCACCAAAGCCCATCAGATTCAGCTTGGCCACAGCACTGGCCTTGTTAAAGCTGTCGTTATCCGCCCCCAGAGCACCCCAGGTGCCTTTATCATCATCGGTAATCAGATCAATGGCTGAATACACATTCATATCAATGGCAAACAGTTCATTCAAATAGCCTGACTTGTAGTTGAGCCTGACCCCCTGAACCAGGGCATCATGAACATCGTCATCTTTGAACTGGTAATCGAACTTACCCTCGTAGTAATGGGTTCTCAACCCGATGGTCAGGGTTGAGTCATCCAGAAATGAGCTATCCGCGCTTGCTCCCCCGGCCAAACCGATTGCGGATAAAACAGACAAAGCAAGTGATGTGTTTTTGAAAATCATGGTCATTACTCCTGATATTATTTTCCATGACGAGAGAAGCCATCAAGCATCAAACTTGATTAAAAAAAGTTCTTTTTGACATATAAAGAAAACCTATGAAAAACGAATTATGTAGAAAATCCCCCCATGCTAAAAACTGTACAAAGACTTTTTTCAAAGAACAACAAAGCACCCAATTTAAAATAACGGGTTTATAACGGCAAACTCTTGATCTTTGAAAAACATGAAAAATGAATACTTTAATCCACCTTCTCAGGAACGACTCGCCCACCAGGAAAAGATGAACCTGAAGCAGTAAGATTATCAATTTTATTTCTCAAAATTGCGGAAACTGTAACAGAAATCGAAATTTCTGCTACAGCCCCACACACCACACATCGTTAAAGCGGCAACTCCATTTCATTGATCTTTTTATGTGCTTTTCATTGAGTGAGTTATTTATTTCATATGGCAGCGAGCACCTAACCCCATCATCACAACGAGCCACACCAGATAACAAAAAACATGGCAATCAATTCATTTTTAAACTTATATACCTATCTATCCCCAGGTATTATTTACCAGGGTAATCTTATCCTTACCAAGCATTGACGGTAAACTAACAAACAGAAGAGGCTATTTATTTGCTCCAGAGCAAAAAAAACGACAAAAGAAAGGCAAAAAAAGGATAAAAACTAAAATCTGATGAAAAAAGGATTACTTTTTGATCTTATATTTAAAAATCGAGTACTTATCATCCCACTGCATTTGAGAATGACATCACATATTGATTAAAATCAACCCTAACCCGTTACGAAGCCACACCCTGTTGGATACAAAACCGTAAGCAAGGCTTACCTATTAAACAGAACAAAAACAACTATCCAGTACCAGAAAAGAACAGCGTACACCGATACCTTTATCTCCAGACGCCCCCTCCTTCAAGAAGGAGGGAACAGGTTGAAGTAAAGAGCTTCTGCTTAGAGAGCATCAAACTGGTAGTGCAGCTGCAGACGGGTATGGTGCCAGTCGACGTTATTGCCATCAACTTCGCTGCCAGTCCACTGCCTTGAATCGGTATTCTCCCCCCATACATAGGCAGCGCTGAGCCAGAGGTTTTTCACGCTGGGCACTGCATATTCGAACCGGACAAACGCCTCGAAGTTGCTCTGATAATCGTTTTTGCCGTGCTGATACACTGTCCGCACCGTCAAGCCCGGCATAAAACTTGAGAAATCATAACTCAGGCCCGCCAGGTAAGACTGCATGTCAGACCGGTCAAGAACAATATAGTAATCCTCATCCGTCAGCAGGTTGGTACCGCCATTCTCTATGCCGCCCCGCCAGTTCAAAACCACATCACTGTCGTCGTATTTTCCGGTTTTACCATAAGCCAGAGACAGGGTCGCCGGGCCATAACCGATGTCCATCCGGCCACTGAAGACATCGATACTGTCCTGGGTACCATTCTGGTTGGCAGCTTCTTTATCATAACCATCAGCGGAAATATTCTGGTAGTTGCCGGAGAGGGTTGTTGAAACGTCACCCAGGTCAAAGCTGTACTCACCACTGATAAAGTACTGCTTGCTGACATCATCCTGCTGACCATAAGCCGCCTGAATTTTAAGGCTGTTATCGAACCGGTAGCTGCCCCCGACAATGTCAACAGTGTTGTCTTCCCCTTTTCGATTCTGGAAATGATTGAGGTTGGCGTTGTGCCTGGGGTATTCCCGCATCAAGTGCAAACCATATAGATCAAGGTTGCCAAACGAGCCCCAATAGGTAGCAGCCTGGGCCTCTTCGGGGGTCAGCCTTGAGTCAGAATTACCGTACAGGGGCGTTTCAATAAACTGGTTACCGTACCTCAATTCCCCATAACCCAGTAAATTCAACTTTGCCACTGCACTGGCCTTAGTGAAATTACCCCGTTGATCTCTTGGTAAACTATCATCCAGCGCCCACCAGGTGCCTTTATCATCATGAGTAATCAGATCAATAGCTGAATACACATTCATATCAATGGCAAACAGATCGTATAAGTATCCGGATTTATAATTCAGTCGAACCCCCTGAACCAGGGCATCGCTCATCTCATTTTTATCCGCTGGGTTTTTATAATCCTCCCGGGCTTCGTAATAGTGAGTTCTCAAACCAATAGTCATGGTTGAATCATCCAGAAAGGAGCTGGCCTCTTCACTGAATGAGCTGGCAGCCTGCGCCCCCCCGGCAACACTGGCGGCCCAGATAACAGAAAGTGCAAGTGTTGTTTTTTTGAACGTCATTTTTTTAAACGTCATAGTGGTTTTACTCCTGGTACTACTTCCCCATAAAACGCAACGCTGAATTCAGCGCCAAGTTTCAACACAATATTTTTTCAGCCGATGATAAACAGCCAGGGTAATAACCCTATCTAAAACTACAGAAACTTTATTATTGAATCATTCAATAAGCATATTCATCATGCGCATAAATAACCTGATCAATCATCAATATATTTGAGCTAATAATAACAAGCTAACGAAAAAACAAATCATTTTATTTGCCCTGAGACAAGAAAATGGGACGATCTGTAATAAATATAAAAAATCAACCTCTTAAAAAAACAGGAATAAAATTAAATAAAACATCTGCAGACCTGAATACTGCTTACTCATAAACTCCACCAATCACTCCCATTAGATAATCAAATAGCATCCCTTATCGAAATCACCAATCTCCTCATCGAAATCATAAACAACTGTAGTTCGCAAAATATCAACACAACCCGCCAAAATAAAACAGAATTATGAAGAAAATAACCACCATCCAATCGTTACACAGAAAAACAAGGCAAAGTCCATCATTTACATGAACGTTAAAACCACAAAAAAAACAACCATTGCCTTAAGTCAATACTGAATCGTCCCTTCACACGCAAAATCAGCCTCTCTATAGCACGATCAACGACAGTCCTGTTTTTCCATTTGCTTAAAAATTGAATTCACCAGAATGAACATATCCTGACCAGATTTTACCGAGTGTCCCTTTCATCTTGGCCAGCTGTGTTCTTTCCAGGTACTTCGCTTTGGATTTATTGTAGGGAGTCACAGATGTCCGGCAACAACCAAAAGAAACACCCCGTCACTTTTTACATATTGCTATTCTGGCAATTCTGGTGGGCCTTTTCCTTCTATGGTCTCTGGTCATTATTGCCGGTTTACCTGAATAAACACCTGCAATTGAGCGAGTCTGCTTCCTTTGCCATTTTTGGTGGCTACACCGCATTAGGTGCCGGCTTGCTCTTTATCGGGGGCTGGATCGCCGACAACTATCTGGGAGCCAAACGCAACCTGTTAATTGGCACCGCATTCCAGAGCATTGGCTATTTTCTGATTGCCGTATCCGCCGTCAATAAAACCACCACACCGCTGTTTATTGGTCTCGGCTTTGTGGTCATTGGCCGGGCAACCGCCAGCACCTGTCCTCCCACCGTGCTGGCCAGTGCCTACAATGGCAGCGACGACCCCCGCCTGGATGGTGCCTTCACCTACCTCTATATGGTCAATAACGTCGGCTCTTTCCTGACCATGATGATTATCCCCCCCATTGCCAGCATGGTATCCATGACAGCCGCTTTTGCTTTCTGTGGCATCGGCATGGCCATTAACGTTATCGGCCTGATTATGATGCGCAAACCCATGCGTGAGGCAGGCTCCGCACCGGATAAAGTGATCGCAGGAGCCCGCAAGCTCACCACATTTACAGTGGGTGCACTGGTCGCAGTGGGCATTTCAGCCTATCTGCTGACCAACCTGACCCTGGCAAGAGTATTGATGGGAGTGGGCGCCGTTGTTATCTGTGCCCTGATTGTCAAAAACATGAAAGAAGAATCTCCATCAGACCGGAAGCGGATGATGGTGGGTATGGCGCTCTTCCTTCAGGCTCTTATTTTCTTTGTGCTCTATAACCAGATGCCCACTTCCCTGAACTTTTTTGCCATCAACAATGTTGAGCCCTCTGTGTTCGGAGTCCCGGTTGACCCGGTACAGTATCAGGCACTCAACCCCCTCTGGATCATCCTGATCAGCCCCCTGCTGGCAAAAGCATACAGTTACCTGGGAGCCCGCAATAAAGACCTGTCCATGCCAGGCAAATATGCACTGGGAATGATTATCTGTGCCATCGCTTTTGGCTCCGCAGGTATTTCCAAATACTTTGCCAATGTCGATGGGATGGTGTCCTCCTTCTGGATCATCACCCCCAACTTCTTCTTCGCCATTGGCGAGCTGTTGATCAGTGCACTGGGCATGTCTGTGGTTGCCAAACTGTTCCCGGAGCGCATCCGCGCCTTCTGTTTTGGCGCCTGGAACATGACCCTGGCCCTGGCCTCCATTATCGGTGCCTGGGTTGCCGGTTTCTCTTCCTCAGAAGGCAGTGATGTTACCCCCATGGAGAGCCTCCAGGTTTACGGTGACTACTTTATCGTGCTGGCCATCGTGACGGCGGTGGTGGGTATTGTCATCGCAATGATGGTGCCCAGGCTGAATGCCTATATGTCAGAGCAGCCCTTGGATAAAGAAGAAACCGAAGGCGAACCCGTTCCCGCCTGAGCCAGTCGCAAGCCAGAGGTTATTATTCCATGTCAAATGGCAGCCATCATGCCGCAACCGCCCCCTGGGGGCGGTTGTTAAAACCGCGGGACCTGAAACAAAAACAGGTCAATACCATTGCCCTGATCACTTTCTGGAGCCAGTTTGCCAGTTATACCCTGGGCACTATTCTGATCCTTTTCCTGACCCGTCCCATATTAAGCCATGGCCTTGGGTTCACTGAAGCAGAAGCCTACGCCTTCATGGGTGTCGGTGGTGCCATGGGCTACCTGATGCCACTTATGGGTGGCTTCATGGCCGATAACATTGTAGGCGTTCGTCGTTCAATACTGCTTGGCAGCTCGATGCTGGCCATCGCCTATGGGCTGGTGATGCTCAGTGGTTTTGGCATTCACCGTTATGGACCCAAGTTATTTATTGCCGCCTATGCCTTGCTGCCCGCCATGAACTCCCTGTTAATGGGAACGGCGACCGCCATGATATCCCGCATCTACAGTGACGATGAGGCCCGGGCAAAAAGTGGCATGACGCTGTATTACATGTCCATTAATGTGGGCGCCCTGCTGGCCACGATCATTGCCCCCCAGCTGATCGACAGCAAATACGGGCCGCTCAATATTTTTGCGGTGGTATTTGTGGGTAAATCCCTGGCTGCACTGAACTTTGCCTGGCGCTACCGTATCTACAATGACGTCAAAAGCAAACTGGATGAGTCCAGGATGCAGTTGAAAAAAACCGTAAAACTGGTTGGCTATCTGCTCGGTATTTATACAGTCACCCTCATTGCCTACAACAACCCCGGTATCTCCAGTTATATTATCGGTATTGGCTGCACGGTGAGTATTGCCTGGTTTGCCACTGCAACGCTGCGTCTGAAAGGAGCCGCCCGCACCAAACAACTGGTTGCCATCTGTCTGATTCTGGAAGCGATTGTCTTTTTTGTAATCTACAACCAGATGAACACCACACTCATTATTTTTGCCACCCACAACTCAGACTTCAATATGCTGGGCCTTACCGTCTCCGCGGCTCATTACCAGATGATCAACCCTCTGGTGATTCTCCTGATGGGGTTTGTGCTCAGTAAATTCTATGAACGGTTTCCCCGGTTTACCGTACCCTACCAGTTTGCCACGGGCCTGGTGATATCCGGAATAGCGCTTCTGGTGATGTGGTTCGCCTGCACGCACTCCGAGGCCGGCATCATCAATGGGAACTATCTGGTTCTCACTTATTTTATTATTACGGTTGCAGAGCTTCTGGTCAGCGCCATTGGCCTGAGTATGATCGGGCTGTATTGTGATATGAATATGATCGCTTTCGCCATGGGCGCCTGGTATCTGGCCATGGCCTTATCCAATGTTATTTCCAGTCGACTGGCCCAGTTGGTTGCCCTTCCTTCCGGAAAGGTTTCAGCCATGGATGGGTTGCACCTTTATACAGGTTATTTTGCCAAGCTGGGGGGCTCCGCGCTGACCACAGGGGTGGTGATGTTTTTTGTCGCTACCGGGATAAAACGATATATGGAAACCAGAAACATCCGGGTGGCCTGACAGGCTGCCCCCTACCATTGAAAACCGAGCCGTTAATCGCTCAAGAAAACAGGAAAATCACTGCATGCTGTACAAACGTGAAAGTGGCTGGAAAGCCCTTGCCCCGGAACAGAAGGAAGCCATTACAACGTTCTGCGAAGGCTATAAGCATTATCTGGATGAGGGCAAAACGGAAAGAAAGTGCGTCACTGAAGCCATCCGTATGGCTGAGGAACAGGGTTTCGTCAGTGCCGATAATAAAGAATTACTGAACCCCGGTGATAAAGTCTGGTTCAACAACCGGGGAAAAAACCTGGTACTGGCTGTGGTGGGTCAGCAGGACATCATCAAGGGTGCCAATTTTGTGGTTTCTCATATTGATTCCCCTCGACTGGATATCAAGCAGCAGCCCCTGTATGAAGACACAGAACTGGCGATGATGAAGACCCACTATTACGGTGGCATCAAGAAATACCAGTGGGCTTCCCGCCCCCTGGCACTCCATGGTCTGGTGATATTGAAGGATGGCCGCAAGGTGGAGATCACCATTGGAGAGCAGGACAGTGATCCGGTGTTTACCATTCCTGACCTGCTTCCTCATCTGGACCATAAAGTGCAAAGGGATAGAAAGGCGCCGGAAGTCCTGAAGGGTGAGGAAATGCACATTCTGGTGGGTTCCGAGCCTGCCGCCATAGAAGACAAAGAGATTAAGGACCGGGTTAAATACAACATTCTGCAAAAACTCAATGAAGCCTACGGCATCATCGAAGAAGACTTTATCTCTGCTGAACTGCAACTGGTACCGGCTGGCAAGGCAAGGGATGTCGGCATTGATCGCAGCATGGTGGGCGCTTATGGCCATGACGACCGGATCTGCGCTTACACCTCCCTGAAGGCCATTCTGGATATCGATCATACTCCGGAGACAACCGCTATCTGCTTCCTGGTCGATAAGGAAGAAACCGGTTCCGCGGGAAGCACTGGCCTTCAGTCACGGTACCTGGAGTACTTCATGGATGAACTGATCACCCGGATCCGCCATGGCGATTACAGCGCCAGAGTTCTCAGGCAGTGCCTGTGGAATTCACGAGCACTGTCTTCTGATGTCAATGCCGGTATCAACCCCCTGTTCAAATCCGTCCACGATGAGCAGAATGCCTCCATGCTCGGGCACGGCCTGGTGCTGACAAAATACACCGGCTCCCGGGGTAAAGCCATGACCAACGACGCCGACGCAGAGTATGTTGCTGAGCTGAGAAAACTCTTTGACAGCGCCGATATCAAATGGCAGACCGGTATGCTGGGCAAAGTAGACGAGGGAGGTGGCGGCA
The DNA here is from genome assembly GCF_057680865.1 of Endozoicomonas sp. Z74. Classification (NCBI taxonomy): domain Bacteria; kingdom Pseudomonadati; phylum Pseudomonadota; class Gammaproteobacteria; order Oceanospirillales; family Endozoicomonadaceae; genus Endozoicomonas; species Endozoicomonas sp. Z74. Next base: position 46,369 of record NZ_JBLYZI010000027.1, on the reverse strand, counting down.
CTGTTGCCATGTTCCTGGCTCACTACGGGATTCGAACCATTGATGCGGGGGCGGCATTGCTGTCCATGCACTCTCCCCTGGAGGTCGCCTCAAAGTTTGACATCCATGAAATCTACCGGGCCTATAAAGTATTTTATGGCTAAGTGAATGACCGGCCTGTATCCTGCCCCTGCCAGTTTCAGCCACAGAGTGGCAGGATACACCGATCACCCCATTGAGAAGGTCATTATGCGGGACAGAGAAGGGTTTAATCAGTGGTCTGGGCAGTACGACCAGGATATTCTCAGAATGCAGGATCAGGGCTACCCTTTTGATGGTTATTACGCGGTGCTTGGTTTTATCCAGAAACGGATTACCGACAAGGCCGAGCAGGAAGCCAGAACCCTGAATGTCCTGGATCTGGGCATAGGGACCGGTGCCTTATCAGAAGTGTTGTACCACAAAGGCATTGGAATCACCGGCATAGACCTCTCGGAACAGATGCTGGACAAGGCACTGGCTAAAATGCCACTGGCCGAACTCCACCGTTATGATCTTGCTCAGGGCCTCCCCTCCGTCATTAAAGAAAGAACTTATGACGCCATCATCTCCACCTATGCCCTGCATCATTTTACCGATGAACAAAATGTACGTCTTATAAACCAGCTTCTGGAAAACCATTGTCAGGAGGGTGAAATATTCATCGGGGATGTTGCTTTCCAGTCGGTAAAGGACAGAGAGACTGTTCGGAATACATCCACTCACTGGGATGATGACGAACATTATTTCACTTACGATGTCCTTTCAGACAAGCTGGACAGAGTCGGCATCCACCATACATACACCCAGATATCCTCCTGCGCCGGTGTGCTGTGCCTGAGAAGGCAGTGTTGAACTACATATCATCAAGCGTGGCACAGGGAGCTCTGATTGTCTGAAAGCCTGGACCTCCCTCTTCAATCTGCCTGGCTTCCTGCTCCAGAGAGCCACCACCCTCTGTAATACCCCGATCAATAACCTGAGCTTCAGGAGGCTGAAGTGCACTCTGCCTGGGGGAGGGGGTGATTTCCAGAATACGGAAGTTACCCCGCCTCGACCTCAGATAGTAACGCTCTATGCAAGGCAACATAAGGCTGAAGCAACCAAACTGGATACGAGCCCTCCCTCTTGCTAAATCCAGTTGGATCAATTGAAACCGGGTATCTTGAAGCCTCATCCTTAGCCCCTCCTCAACAAACTGTCGAAAGACAGTTAAATATTGTTCCACATTTATTGCAGCGCCTCTCCTTTCACTTTGATTGGTCGCTGTTAAATCAATCACTACTTGCCAGCGTGATTCCTGAAAGCCTCCCATCAATGTCCAGTCAGCAGTAAGGGCCAGAAAGCAGCAACAACTGCAATCCGGGCAATTTCTGAAGCCATTAATTAGCCTTCCTTCCGGAGGTCCGAAAAATGATGGGTTATTGTTGATGCTCCCCAGGTTTTCCTGCTCAAGCGCCTCAAGCGTATCTTCATTAATTTGTTCAGCAGAAAGGTGAACGGTAATACCCTCAGATGGATCTTGCTCAGTCAGGGGAATCAGGGAATAACGGATGAAATCTGGAAGATTAAAACTGCATGACAAATCCGCTTCTACATAAAAAGGCATTACCTTCTCTTCACGACTCACTTTGTATTTATGAGTATCAGCCCACCCGGGGATACCAAAAACACAAATCAAGAGAACCCGATATACCTTTTTCACTGACTCACCTTACTGCCAGCCAACCAGAGCACCTGAACTTTAGAGGAATTTCCCTGAATAACCAGTTCGATTCTCAAGCCCAGCCCCCTATTTACCTGAAAGGCGTTACCCTGAGAGCGGTAAAAACGCTTTTATTCCTGGCTGCTCACCCCGATCTTGAATAGCTCTGCCTCTACCTGCTGGTGCCTGGAGTCCCAAAAGTCCGAATAGACAACATTGACCTCACTTCCTGTTCTGGCCGCATCCTCCCCATAGCGACACAGGTCTTCCTCATAGGTGTAGAAGTGGCCCACATTGGGTTTGGGCACATACTCCGTTCTTGTTACTTTCCTGTACTCCGTTTCTTCTTCTCCTGTTTCCCAGTTATACTTTCGACGATGTTCAAGGTCATCCCTCAAGCGGGCCACCAACCGGGTACCCCCAAGGTGGATTTTCATTACACACAGGTTGGCCAAAAACCCCCGACTCATTCGCTGGACCCGGATGACCAACCCTTTGACTTTTTTTTCCCGAAAAGTCCAGGCGCCCCGATAATTCCATGAAACCTCAACTCCTTTTGGGAAAGCAGCATAGGAGGCGGTGTTGTTGAAGGTCAGCCTGGACTTGGCATTTCCAGTATCCCCTTCCTGAGTGTTCCCGGGAACTTCCTCCAATATAAGGTCGCTTTCGGTGCTGAAAGGGTTACTCCAGAAAGCCTTGCTTCTGTAAGCAAAAACGCCCCACTGTCCCAGCTCCAGACCGTAAACCCGTTCCCATAACTGAACATTATCTCCCTCCACAGAAAGGGCATAGGTTTTGAACGGGTACTTCCCGTCACGGCTCTGGTCTCCGGAATGGATTTCAAGCTCTCCTGATTCCCAGATAAACCCCTCTTTCCAGCCAAGGGCAGCCATCCGCCCCGAAATAATCCCGGAAAACCACCAGCCCCTGGGGTCGACCATGACCGGAGTGCCTGCTCCGCAGCCCTCTCTGGGGCAGCTTTCCAGCCAGTCGTGAGCAGCTTGAACCGCTAAAGGACGCCTCTGCTCCTCTTCCGCCTCAACCGGGCCTTCGGAGAAGGCAGCCTCTGAAAAAACCAGACAACCCCAAATAGCCAATGCTTCTTTTTTCACAATCACGTCCTGTGTTATTCGAATGTCCTTCAGACTGCTGATGCCCTTTGTTCTTTAAATCCACAACTCAAATAAGCATTCCGCCCCCAAAAAAACCTTTAAATCAATTCGATACCATTAAACCAGTGCTTTTCTACCGGGCAATTACCTGCTCCAGGCTGTACAACATTCACCTCTCAGAATTAAACAAAAGAAATCAAAAAACAAATTTTTATGAAAAATAAAATTAAAAAACTCAAGAAAAAATTGAACAAACGGCTAATTTAAACACTCGAATAATTCAAACGTATGTTTTGTTCGTATTTTCACTCACTTTCGCCGGTGCTGGGAAGCATACACACGGCACTAGAGGAACTTTAAAATGATGTTAAAAATCAAGCTACTCATGACTGCAATCCTTCTGGCTTACCTGTCTTCAGGGTATTCACATGAGCCTGTGGCTCCTCCCACTTATGATGAAGCAACGGCTGTCTACCCGGATCCTCCCCCCTCCTATGACGAGGCCACTGCAAATGATCAGCCCCCAAAATCCAACCCTGATTTTTCCCTGGGCGACATGCTTCAGGCCGGTATTGATATAGCCAAGGCCAATGATTATCTTTGCGGCTCTCTCAACATTCAGACATCTGGCGACTGGAAAATACACTCAGTACTTGTAAATAAGGGTACTATCCAGAATCAGGTAGAATATAAGCTCACTGAAGAAACGGCTTACACTCCCAGATACGAAAACACACGATTGCTGCAAATAAAACAGTTAACTGGATTTACTGATGGAGCCAGGCTATACCCTGCCAATTACCCTATTGATATTGAACTGACAATATCCCAGCCTGGAGGGGAGAATATGACAACCTTCTCAATTCAGAAAGGCACCTGCAATGCCATTAAAGTTGGCGAGGTTAAAGTCAGCGTCAAGGAAGGAAACCCACTTCCATACCAGTATCAAAGACCAGAACTGGATGATCAGATGTGGCTTGTTCACGGTGTCAATTCGGCTTTTTATACACCGGCTCACCTCATGCTGCCACACCCAGAATCCATCATCGAAGCGGAGCAGGCTCATTTCCTGAAGTAATCTCCCATCAAAGCCACTGCCTCAGTGGCTTTTGCCCTGTACACTAACACAGGTCAATCAGACAGCAGCTTTCTCAACTTAATTACCCGCTTCAAGGAAACAGCCCCATTTTCCAGAACAGCGCTGTATGCATGAAATGAACACAGACCTGACTGCGCACGCAAAGTGTTTGACAGTGTCGGCATATTCTCATGACTGACGCCTCCACCCACAACAATTTCAATATCCCCACCTGCCCGTTCGATCATACTGGCCAGCTGTTGCATTCCATCCAGAGCCGTTCCTTTTGATCCCCATGCCGTGCCACTGGACAACACCCGGTCAACACCGAGGTTGATCAATATATCCAGGGACGCCTGCCAGTCGGGTGTGGCATCAAAGGCGCGATGGAAAGTCACTTCAAGCCCCTGCTGCCTGGCGCAATCCAGCAGCCTTTTGCAGTAGTCGACATGAATGGCATGACTTTTAGCATCAAGCACCCCCAGTACGACGCCATCCGCTCCGGCACCGGCAGCCTGAACAATCTGCTTTTCCATCAGAGCAACCCCATCCTGGCGGTAAAAGAAATGCCCCGGTTGCGGGCGAATCATCACCAGCAAGCCCGGCCTTTCTGGAAAGGCTTCCCTGGCCGTGACGATATGTTCAACAGGAGGGGTTAAGCCGTCATGGGCCATACTGGCGCAAAGCTCTATACGCTGTGCTCCTCCCTGCCAGGCGGCCTGGACAGAAGAGTGCACAGTGGGGTTATCAATACTGTTAATACAGATTTCAATTGCTGGCATAAGGCCTGCCTTTATGGTTTACCTGTCGGCTATTTTAAAACAATCCTCCTTATCTCATCACCAGGCTCAGCGCCACACCCCACATAACCAGGCATACCAGGGTATCAATCACCTTCCAGATCTTTGGGCTTTTCACCAGGGGAGCCATTCTGGCAGCCCCAAGCCCCAGACTGTAAAACCAGATCATGGATGCAGTGGCTGCACCCAGGGCAAATATCACTCGCTGATCACCCAGTTGTGCCCCGATACTGCCAATCATCACCACGGTATCCAGATAAACGTGAGGATTCAGTAATGTCACCGCCAGGGTTGTGGTGATAATCACCTTTTTATCAACAGTGACCTGCTCATTGGTCTCCAGATACTCTTCTTTAAAGACACGAAGCAGCGCCTGCAAGCCCATCCAGCCCAGAAACAAGGCTCCTCCCCAACGGGCTATTTCCAGCAATACAGGACTGCTGACGATCAGGGTTCCCAACCCCATCACCCCGGCAAAAATCAGGCTGACGTCGCATACAAAACAGATACTCGCCACCAGCAGGTGATGCTGGCGCTTAAGCCCCTGAGTCAATAGAAAAGCATTCTGGCTGCCAATCGCAAGGATCAGGCCACCACCGATACTGAAACCCTGTAAAAATGCTGAAACCATGAAACGTCCTTTTTTATTCGAATGGACCACCGGAAACATTAACCGATGGTGGCATGGGTGCGCCTAACATATCAGACAGTTGCCTGTTAACATATCCCCCATAACCACTCCCTCATAACAAAAAGATACGGAAAAAAAGCATGGGTGCGCTAAAAGGACAAACCATCATCATCACCGGTGCCAGCCGGGGCATTGGCCGTGAAATCGCACTTCGTTGTGCCAGAGACGGCGCCAATATCACCATTGCCGCCAAAAGTGCAGAACCCCATCCGAAATTGCCTGGAACCATTTATTCAGTGGCTGAAGAAGTGATTACTGCCGGAGGGGAAGCCCTTCCGATTCAAGTGGATGTTCGTGACGAAGCCTCGGTCTCCAGCATGGTAGACCAGACCGTAGAACGTTTCGGTGGGGTTGATGCCCTGATCAATAATGCAGGCGCCCTTCGCCTGACTCCGGCAGAGCAGACGCCTGTCAAACGCTTTGACCTGATGCACCAGATCAACACCCGGGCGGTTCTGCTGTGTACCCAGCTCTCGCTGCCGTGGCTCAAACAGTCCAGTCATGGGCATATTATCAACCTGTCTCCCCCCATCAACCTCGACCCAAAGTGGTTCAGGGACTATACCCCCTACACCATCACCAAGTACGGCATGTCAATGCTGACTCTGGGACTGGCAGAAGAATTCAAGTCAGCCGGTGTCGCGGTGAACTCTCTGTGGCCAAAAACCAGCATCGCCACTGCCGCCGTTGAATTTGAGGCCGGTGGCAGAGAGCTGTTTAAAGTGTCACGTAAACCCGCGATTATGGCAGACGCTGCCTATGCCATCCTTACCAGCCCTTCAGGCTTTACCGGGAATCACTGTGTTGATGAGGACTTGCTGCGGGATAGGGGGATGACCGATTTTGATGACTATGCGGTGGTTCCGGGCACCACAGAGTTTTTCAAAGATCTTTATATAGACTGATCATACACGGTAAAACCGCTGGTCGGTGGCGATACCGGCCAGGGGAATATCCCAGTTTTCGGAAGGAATGCTTTCCACTTTCTGACATTCATGGGCCAGGCCCATCAGATAAGGTTTTCCGGAGACTCTGGCGAATTCAAATGTACGGTCGTAAAAACCGCCCCCCATGCCCAGCCTCTGCCCCTGATCATCGAACCCGGTCAGTGGCAGCAACACCAGGTCCAGTTGCTGCGGCTCAATCATCCGGGCGCTGGCCATCTCCGGCTCAGGAATCCCGTAGAGGTTGTTCACCAGAGGTGTATCAGGAAGGTAGTGAGCAAATTTCAGATGGCCAGTGCGCTGTATATCCAGCACCGGCAAATAGCACTCTTTTCCCTGTTCCCAGAAGGCCTGTTGAATAGCCGCCGGATCAATCTCACCATCATTGGCAAGATAGAGAGCAATACGCTGACTGCTGATCACTTCATCCCGCTGCTGAAGCACCGCTGCAAGGCGCTGGCTGGCACTAAACTGCTGACTGGCACTGAGCGCCCGGCGGCGCTCACGCAGTGTTTTACGCAGATCAGAACGGGATGTCATCATCAAAATCGTCAAACCCACCCGCAGGCTGAGGAGCCGGTTGAGCTGCCGGTTTCTGGGCAGGAGCCTGCTGCTGAGGCGCTCCATACTGTTGTTGTGGCTGCTGAGCTTGTTGCTGAGGAGCCGCACCATAAGCCTGCTGTTGGGCTGGCTGCTGCTGGGGCTGTTGATAGCCACCGCCCATGGGTGCTCCCATTCCACCGTCCTGACGGCCGTCCAGCATCTGCAGCTGACCACTGAAACCATCCACCACCACTTCAGTGGTATAACGATCCTGGCCATCCTGCCCTTGCCATTTCCGGGTCTGGAGCTTGCCTTCCAGGTAGACTTTGGATCCCTTGCGGAGGTACTGCTGGGCAATTTCTGCCAGCTTGCCGAAAATCACCACCCGGTGCCACTCGGTTTTTTCCTGCTGCTGGCCAGTGTTGCGGTCCTTCCAGGATTCACTGGTCGCCACACTCAGGTTGGCCACTGCACTGCCATTGGGCGTGAAGCGAACATCCGGGTCATTGCCCAGGTTCCCAATGAGAATTACCTTGTTAACGCCACGAGCCATTCAATTTCTCCACTCAATTCATAAAATCAGATTCATAAAAAATAGAACCACGGTTTGCCCATTGGTTCCATCTATTTTTCTGCAAATTCATCTGCAAGCGTTTTGCCGCTCCGGGAGACTGGGCTCAGCACTCACCAAAACGCCTCAGCGCCGACCAGTCCAGAGTGTGCTTGTCCACTTTAAGATAGGCGGTTTTTTCCTCCGGCAGCACAGTCACCTCCCTGACACCCGGAATCACAGCCAGCTGCTCTCCCATCACACCGGCATCCAGGCCATCAAAGGGATTGAGGGCCATTACCATACTGCTCACATAAGGGGGTTGCTTCATGGTAACAGACAACCACCACCATAGCGCAGTGGGAATTGTACAAACAAACAGCACACCGGAAACCCCGCCCGCCTCCATGGCCAGGCCTCCCAGGCTGCCCCCCAGTGCGGCCCCCAGAAACTGACTGGTGGAATAAATGCCCATGGCAGTCCCACGGGTTCCTGCAGGTGCCAGCTTGCTGACCAGAGAGGGTAGAGTCGCCTCAAGAAAATTGAACCCGAAGAAAAACACAAAAAGCCCGGCCAACAGTAACAGCCGGTTCAGTTGCCCTTCATAGAGAAACACCATAGCCAGCCCCAGTAAGCCAATGGCAAGGCTATAGCACTGCTTCAACTGACGACGGCGCTCACTGAAAATAATCAGGGGAATAATCATTACAAAAGAGAGTCCCATTACGGCCAGGTAAATCAGCCCATGCTGTGAACGGGAGTAGCTGTTAGCCAGAAGGTCTGGAACAAAGACAAACAGTGCCATCAGAACAAAATGAAGGGCAAAGATACCCACCATATGCCTCAACAGCTGCCGGTCGGTAAAAACGTTGCGGATATCCCGGCGATTCACAGAGCAATTCAAATCCCGCCTGGGATGAACCGGCGTCGGCACCAGAAAAACCACCACCACCATGGCAGCTGCCGCCATCAACGCATTAGAAGTAAACAGCCCGGAAAGCCCCCATAAACCACTGACCATGGGGCCAAGCACCATGGCTACGCAGAATGCCACCCCAATGCCCATGCCAATCATGGCCATGGCCTTGGTTCGATGCTGATCCCGGGTCAGATCTGCCATCAGGGCAGTCACAGCTCCGGCAATGGCACCACACCCCTGCAGAATCCGACCGGCAATAATGCCCTCAATGGTCGTGGCATGGGCCGCCAGCAAGCTGCCCAGCAGAAAGATCAATAAGCCAGCCAGAATCACCGGCTTTCGTCCCCAACGGTCAGACAGCCAACCAAAAGGAATTTGCAGCAGGGCCTGGCTGAAGCCATAAGCACCGATGGCCAGGCCCACCATGGCCGGTGTCGCCCCTTGCAGATCCTCCGTAAAGAGGGCCAGCACCGGTAGTACCATAAACAGCCCCAGCATACGGAAGACAAAGACCAGGGTCAGGGATAGAGCGGCTTTCAGTTCGACAAAAGACATGATGTAACAACTGTTTCTGTAGATCCCGGCACCAGCTTATCCGGCTATTTTCCGGAGGGCTATCGAGATGTTTTTGGTGGGGCAAGTCTAACAGGATTTTATTACTGTCGCCTATGGGGGGGATTGAGTGAGAAGAAACCATGAAGCCAGGCATGAACTCTTAACGTTGAGACAAAGTGTCACTGTGCATAAAAAAAGGATCACCGCTATGTATGTATAAAAATGTACAAAGCAAACCATGTCACCGGTATGTCAATTAAAACCATAACGCTAGCCATTGTTCTGATAGCTTCCACCACTTACTCTCAGGCATCACAACTGACTGGGCGACCTTCAACAGCCAGCAATACCCCCTGCCTTGAAGCCAACATAAGAATAAAGCCTTCAGACCCTTCAGAGCAGCAATGCCTTTCCCTCACTTATTGCCCTGGAAAAAAAGCTTCAGCCCTTCTCCTAAACCGACAAACCTGCCTTCCCAATATGGAACAAAATACCGTCGTTATGGCAAAAGCTCTGCTCACAAGCATACCTGACACAGATCTGGAAAAAGGAAAGGCACGCGGTAACTTATTCTTCAATGAATTGAATTCCTATTTCATGGCACCCAGCGTTATAGCTATAGAAGCAGCCATCCATCTTCAAAAAGCATGGAGCAAAGGAAGTAATTATTACTGGGAAACATTTTGTCCTCACAGGTCAAGCCGCCCCAGAGAACTGTTTTTCTTGGCTGTCTACGCTATTGGAGCACTGTTAAATATGATTGAGTATCAACTGCCACAGATGACTGAGCCTGTAGAAGGCTGTAGTTATCAAATAGAGACCTTTGCTTCCCATATGCTAGTTCATGCTCTTATGGCCTTTGGGTCTGTATTAGCCTGGCAAAAAGACTGTATCTGCGTAAACCCTTACGTCAATCGGCATGTAGCCATGATGGCTAAACACTTAGCTCAACTGACAGTTATGACCGCCCTGGGCATATCATCCTACATGGGTTTCTAGATCAGGCTGTTTTATAATGCCCTGTTCGCTATTCAAGCTGGCATGGAGATACAGGCTGTGGAAAACATTACCGTTCAGGGCGCCCGCACTCACAATCTGAAAAACATTGATCTGGAGATGCCCCGTGACAGCCTGATCGTCATTACCGGTCTGTCCGGTTCCGGCAAGTCGTCGCTGGCTTTTGACACGCTGTATGCGGAGGGACAGCGACGTTATGTGGAGTCCCTGTCTGCTTACGCCCGCCAGTTCCTCTCCATGATGGAGAAACCGGACGTTGATCATATTGAGGGACTGTCTCCCGCTATCTCTATTGAGCAGAAATCCACCAGCCATAATCCTCGATCCACCGTCGGCACGATCACCGAAATTTACGACTACCTTCGTCTGTTGTTTGCCCGTACCGGCATTCCGCGCTGCCCAACTCATCACCTGCCCCTGGAAGCCCAGACCGTCAGCCAGATGGTGGACCAGGTGCTGGCCATGCCAGAAGGGACCAAACTGATGCTACTGGCACCCGTGGTTCGAGGCCGGAAGGGGGAGCACCTGCATGTTTTCAATGAACTGCGGACCAACGGTTTTATCCGTGCCCGGATCGATGGCATTGTTACCGACCTGGATAACCCTCCGGCTCTGGACAAGAAAAAGAAACACACCATTGAAGTGGTGGTGGATCGATTTAAAGTGCGCGAGGATCTCCAGCTGCGCCTGTCAGAATCCTTTGAAACCGCCCTTGAGTTGACCGACGGCCTGGCCACCATCAGCTATATGGAAGAAGGCGCCGGTGACGATGTGGTTTTCTCGGCCCGGTTTGCCTGTCCCGAGTGTGGCTACAGTCTCAATGAGCTTGAGCCCAGACTGTTTTCCTTTAACAATCCGGCAGGGGCCTGCCCCAGTTGCGATGGGTTGGGCGTCAAACAGTTCTTTGACCAGGACCGGATTGTCCAGCACCCCGAACTGACCCTGGCAGAAGGCGCCATCCGTGGCTGGGACCGCCGCAGTGTTTATTACTTTCACCTGCTGAAATCTCTGGCCGCACATTATAGCTTCAGCATTGATACCCCCTTTGATGACCTCTCCGCCGACCAGCAGCAAGTCATTCTTCACGGTTCCGGTGACGAAGAAGTCAACTTCAGCTACGTCAATGACCGGGGCGACGTTTATAAAAAACGACACCCGTTTGAAGGCATCATCCCCAACTTTGAGCGACGCTTCCGGGATACGGAATCCCAATCGGTTCGGGAAGAACTTGCCAAATACCTGAGCACCCAGCCCTGCCCGGGATGCAGAGGTACACGCCTGCGTCGGGAAGCCCGTAATGTCTTTATCCAGGAAGAGACACTGCCACAGCTGGTGAAGCTGCCGGTAGAAAGAGCACTGACTTACTTTCAATCCCTGGAGCTGCCCGGACAGCGGGGAGAAATTGCCAGCAAAATCCTGAAGGAAATCTGTGACCGGCTCAGCTTTCTGGTGAATGTCGGGCTCAACTACCTGACACTGGATCGCAGTGCCGACACTCTTTCCGGTGGCGAGGCCCAGAGAATCCGTCTGGCCAGCCAGATCGGTGCCGGGCTGGTAGGGGTCATGTACATTCTTGACGAGCCCAGCATTGGCCTGCACCAGAGAGATAATGAGCGTCTACTGAACACCTTGACCCGCCTGAGGGATCTGGGCAATACCGTGATCGTGGTGGAACATGATGAAGACGCCATCCGCAGTGCAGATCACGTCATCGACATTGGCCCAGGCGCTGGCGTCCATGGTGGTAACATCATTGCCCAGGGGACACCGGCCCAGATAATGGACAGCCAGGAATCCCTGACCGGGCAGTACCTGGCAGGCACCCGAAAAATTGAAGTGCCACCGGCACGCACCCCCGCAGACAGCAAAAAGCAGCTGAAGCTTTCGGGCTGTTCCGGCAATAATCTGAAGAACGTCACCCTGGAAATTCCAGTGGGACTGATGACTTGCGTCACCGGTGTCTCCGGCTCCGGGAAGTCAACACTGATTAACGGCACCCTTTATCCTCTGGCGGCCACGGCCCTGAACAAAGCCACCACGCTGACTCCGGCTCCCTATAAAAAGCTGACGGGCATCAGCCACTTTGACAAGTGCATCGACATCGACCAGAGCCCCATTGGTCGAACCCCTCGCTCCAACCCCGCTACCTACACAGGCATCTTCACGGCCATCCGGGAACTGTTTGCGGGAACCCAGGAGGCTCGTTCAAGGGGCTACAAACCGGGTCGCTTCAGCTTTAACGTCAAAGGCGGCCGCTGTGAAGCCTGCCAGGGCGATGGCGTCATCAAGGTAGAGATGCACTTCCTGCCGGATATCTATGTGCCCTGTGACGTCTGTAAAGGCAAGCGCTATAACCGGGAAACCCTGGAGGTGAAGTACAAGGGCAAGAACATCCATGAAGTGCTGGAAATGACCGTAGAAGAAGCCCTTGAGTATTTTGACGCCATTCCTGCCGTCAAAAGAAAACTCCAGACACTGATGGACGTCGGGCTCTCCTATATTCATCTTGGCCAGAACGCCACAACTCTGTCCGGTGGTGAAGCCCAGCGGGTAAAACTGGCCAAAGAGCTGTCCAAGCGGGACACCGGAAAGACCTTGTATATTCTCGACGAGCCAACAACAGGCCTGCACTTTCACGATATTGAGCAGCTGCTCAGCGTTTTGCATCGCCTGCGGGATCATGGCAACAGCGTTGTGGTCATTGAGCACAACCTGGATGTGATTAAAACCGCCGACTGGATTGTGGATCTTGGGCCAGAAGGTGGGGATGGTGGTGGCCAGATTATTGCCAGCGGAACTCCAGAAGCCGTGGCAGAAGTCCCCGAGTCTCATACCGGCCACTTCCTGAAGCCGATGCTTGGCTGATCCAATAATGGCAGGGCTCCAAAAGCGAGCCCTGCTATCAGGCAAAATCCAAGCCTGTTGCCTGACTGGCATGATCTATGATTAGTCAGCACATAATCACAGATAAAGGCCTGGATGATTAAAATGAAAGCACTGATTATCAGACTATGGCTGCCGCTAGGGCTGCTATTGTTAACCGCTTGTGCCTCTGCACCATCAACTGAACCTTCGCTGGTGGATTCGTTGGAAAAAAACCAGTGGCTCGGTATTTCCCCCGCCTCCCGGTTTAACCTGCGCTCCTACGCTATTCAACAGGATCCCAGATTCAAAGAAGTCATGGTTCCCTATTTTAATCAAAGAGGTGTTGATCAACTATCAGAGATAGAACGCCTGGTTAGGCTCGATTTGAAAAATATCGATCAGGCCCTGACTATCCTCTTTAACGAAAACCACTCCGACATTCTTAGCCGACTGGTGAAGGGTAGCGATATTGGTATTGATCTTCAGAGTCAGCGTATTGACCATGTGGGCAGGGAATTGTTCGGACCTCTCAGCGTGTATTTACAGCTGCTCACTGAGCAGGCGCCAGCTCAGGGCTTGACTCACAATCCATACCCTGCCGGCAAAGGCATCACCCCGGAGGGCAATCTCATTTTTCCCTCCGTGTCCGTAGTGGAGGTTTTCCGTAAAGACGACCCTTCTGTGAAAGGAGTCACCATTGGCAGAATCTTTTTCACGGTTAAGGGAGATATCAGCACCAGGGCAGGCCTTGAGCTGTTTCAGTCATCAGAGCTGAATAACCAGAACCCTCAAATACTGGAAGCAACTCTTCATAGGCAGGCAAATCTGGTCATGTCCCCTGCATTCTTGAGCGAACAGGCAAAGAAAATAAAGCCCGTTGAACCCGTTGCTCATCTGGCGGTTGTTCTACCCACTCGCCAACAGGTTTATGACGCTCATAAAGCTTTTATGAAACAGCAGTCAAGAGTAATGAGGCTCTACCAGGAACAGGTGGCCTATAACCCTGGAGACAATAGCACAATAACGAAAATAGCAATAAGAGAGGATTCTCCAAGCTCGCCATTTAACCGAATTTTGGAGTTTATCAGTTATCAATAGCAGAAAAAGGCCACTGATAATCAGTGGTCATTATTAACCGCTTATGAACGATATAAACTGACTATCAGAAAACAGGGGTTGTTATGAACATTTAAAATACAGCGTGTCATACTGCCTTCATTTCCACGCATAAATCTAAATTTCGTCGTATATCTATTTTAAAAGGATAAAAGGTTTTCTACCATATCCTGGTTCCGGTCTTAGAATCCGGATCACTCAAAAAATAACAATAAAAAGAGAAGGCAATGATAAAAAAAATTCTATTGGCAACAGGCCTCTGCCTTGGTCTGATACTGCCTTTCGCTTCTACCGCATCCAGTTCACTCCCCATGCTCAGCTTTGCATCTGGTCTACTGAACCGGCCGGACTTTCCCATTTCCGACGCCTATACAACGGATGACAACATTGTGATCCAGATGAACGATGGCGTGGAGTTGCAGGCTAATGTCTTTGTCCCAACCGCTCTGGGAGGAACGGCACCGGCTGTAATTTTCATCAACAGCTGGGGAATGAATGAGTACCAGTACCTCAGTCAGGCTGCAGTACTTGCTGAAAAAGGCTATATCGTGCTCAGTTATTCTACCCGGGGGTTTGGCTCGTCCACTGGTCAGATCAATACCGCCGGGCCGCTGGACATGTCCGACTACAGCGCGGTCATTGATTATCTGCTTGGGAATTACCCGGTTGACCCTGAAGCCATCGCTACCGCCGGTATTTCCTATGGCTCAGGCATTAGCCTGCTGGGAGCCGCCAGAGACAGCAGGGTCAAAGCCGTTGCCGCCATGAGCAGCTGGGGAGACCTGGTGGACGCTCTTTATGGAAACAATACCCCCCGGCAAGTATGGGGAGAATTACTGGTCGCTGCCGGGAGCCTCACCGGAAACCCTGAGCCGATCATCGCTGAACACTGGCAGGCTGTGAAAAACCAGGACCTGGAAAAAATACCCGAAGTCAAAGCCTGGGCCCGGGAGCGTTCCCCCATTCATTTTGTCGACCAATTGAATGCCAATGGCACCGCGGTCTACCTTGCCAAAGCATACGACGACAATCTTTTCCAGCCCAACACCCTTCTGGATCTGTTCGGACAATTGACCACCCCAAAACATCTGGACCTGGTGCCGGGCACCCACGCCACAGCAGAGTTACTGCCCAGTCTTGCGGGTATTGGGGAGGACATTATCTGGCAAAATGTTTACCAATGGTTTGATACGCACCTCAAAGGAGAGGAAACGGACATCAGCCAAAGCCAGCCCCTGCAGATGAAGATCAAATTTCAGGATGATTTTGACGGGTTTGATAACTACCCCATTCCCAATGTCCAGGAACAGTCATTTTACCTGCACCCACGATCGTCACTGGCCAGTGGCGATCTGGAAACCACTCCATACAGCGGCTGGCTTAACAGGGACAACACCATAAATGCCTGGGCGGGAAGCCTGTTCAGTACCCAGATACCCTTGATTTCCCAGTTACTGGAGCAGCTCAATATCCCGGTTCTGGCTCAGGTTGGCCTGGCATCGGATTTTCGCAGCATTTATTTCAAGACAAATCGTCTGAAAGAAACCATGAAAATCCGTGGAACCCCTGAGGTCACCCTTCAAGTTCAACCTCATTACGACCAGGCTCAACTGGTCGTCTATCTGTACGACATGAATCCACTGGGGACAGGGAGACTGATTACTCATGGTGTGATTACCTTGCCGGAAGCCCCCAGGGGAGAAAAGCGGACACTGGACTTCGATCTGATCTCAACGGCCTACGACGTCCCAGCGGGTAACCGGCTGGTGATGGCCATTGACACCCGGGATCCTCTTTATAAGGCCCCCACCCGCGCAAGCTATTATATGGACTTCGAGTTCAATAAAAGTCAGCAATCCATGCTGAGGGTGCCTACTCTATAGGGCTCCCCATACCACGACACCCCAGGCAATCTGCCGGGGGTGTCGCGAGTCTGGACTTCATTAACACGCATCAATTCTGTGGAAACTCCTGCCCTTGCATCCCTTGTCACAGCAGCTGAAATTCCCATAAAATCCCCTTGCATTTGGTAAAAGTATTTTTCACAGACCTTTTATCGAAAAATGCTTTTTATATTCATTGTTTTTCCAGTTGTTTATCCCAGGCTTAAAATTTCGATATTAACTCTCTCCCGGACAATATCGCCGCCTGAATATACGACAACTATCTATTTCTGCCGCATTCATGAGAGATGAACTATTCGATGCTGACCGTTTTATACGTAATAGCCATTACCGCTGAAGCAATGACCGGTGCTCTCTCTGCCGGACGCAGAGGAATGGATCCGGTTGGTGTCATATTCGTTGCCTGCTGCACAGCCATTGGCGGGGGGTCCGTACGAGATATGCTACTGGGCAGCTACCCCCTGACCTGGGTAGCAAAGCCGGAATACATTGTCATTACCACTCTGGCAGCCGTTATTACCATCTTCTTCCAGAAATACATGAAACATATGTTCAAGCTATTTCTGGTACTGGATGCCATTGGCCTGGTCACCTTCAGCATTATTGGCGCCCAGAAGACTCTGGATCTCGGCCACGGCTATCTGATTGCCAGTGTCATGGCAGTCATTACAGGTGTGTTCGGGGGAATCCTCAGGGATATTTTGTGCAACAACGTTCCCCTGGTCTTCCGTAAAGAGCTCTATGCCAGCGTTTCCGTTCTGGCCATTGTTTTCTATTTCGGACTTCAATACCTTGGGATCAACCAGTCTGTAACGGTCATCGCAACACTGGTGCTCGGGTTTGTTTTCCGGATGATTGCGGTCCGGTATAAGCTCGAATTACCCAAATTTGTCTACAAAGAGTCTGTTCACTAGGAGCCTGTCGGACTTAAGACTATTTCGGCCTAAAATCTAGAAAGAACGGCCCAATCTTCCGATGAATTCGATTAAATAGACCGGCTACTTGTGCCCTATGGGTATTCGCACGAATCCATCGAAAGATTTGGCTCGTTCTACTGAATTTTATGCTCGAAAGCATAAGTCAGACAGGCTCCTAACAGACTCTTTTCTGGTTTTTTCCAATCCGGATATTATACGATACCGTTCGTGCAATCCTTTTTTCGCATCAACGGTTCTATCCATGCCAGCCAGCCATAATGCCCTGAACCATCGAAACCGCTGCAAGCTCCTGCTTTTCATTCTCGCTGTCATGGCTCTGATCGAGCTGCTGAACATCTTCACTGGCCGATGGTTTTCCCAGTTTGGCATTGTGCCCCGCCAGATTTCATCCCTACCTGAAATCCTGACAGCCCCTTTTATTCATGGCAGCCTCCTGCACCTTGCATCCAATAGCATCCCCTTCGCCATCCTTGGCTTTCTGTTACTGGTACACGGGCTTCTAAGGTATATCCTGGTCAGCCTGTGGGTCATTATTGTCGGAGGCGGACTGGTATGGCTGTTCGGTCGGCAAGCCACCCATATAGGCGCCAGTGGTTTAATATACGGCTATTTCGCTTACCTGGTGGTGGCAGGCTTACTGGGCAAAGAGTTCAAACTATTGTTGATCAGCATTCTGGTCGTGGTTGTCTATGGAGGTATGGTCTGGGGTATTCTCCCAAGATCCCCTTATGTTTCCTGGGAAAGCCATTTGTTCGGCGCTTTGGCTGGTCTGATCGTAGCCCTGTTCTGGGCCAGGCAGAGAAGAAAAAAAGTACGTTGAAACAACTATGCTTTTTTACCACAGACATCCATCGGTAATAGCGGATAACGCTGACTGGACCGCTATGGAAAAATAGCGCCCATTCCTATTACCCAGTTATTGCCAACCATAGAGAGTTGAATGAACGCATATACCCAGCCAGAACAGTTGATTACCACCTCATCGGAACCCTTGGAGCCGCAGCGCCCATACACTGTCTATACCGAACGCAACCTGGACAGAATCCCCCAGTTTACTGCTCTGCCTGAAGAGATGCAGTTTGATATCCGGGTCGTGGCCAGTGTCATGCCCTTCCGGGTCAATGAGTATGTGATCAACGAACTGATTGACTGGAATGATGTGCCCCAGGATCCGGTATTTCGCCTGATGTTTCCTCAAAAAGAGATGTTGAAATCCCAGGACTTTGCTTTCATGGCCAAACTTCACCGTGAAGGAGCCAGCCAGGAAGCCATCAAAAAAGCAGCCTACGAAATACAGATGAGCATGAACCCCCATCCCGCTGGACAATTAGCCATGAACGCCCCCATGGTTGAAGGAAAGCCAGTACAGGGTATGCAGCACAAGTACCGGGAAACAGCCCTCTACTTCCCAAGCCAGGGCCAGACCTGCCACAGTTATTGCACTTTCTGCTTCCGCTGGGCTCAGTTTATTGGTGACAGCGAACTGAAAATGGCAGCCACTGATGCTGGCACCATGCATGCCTATCTGAAAGAGCACCCTGAAATCTCAGACCTGCTGTTTACCGGCGGCGACCCTCTGGTCATGAAAACCAAGCTCCTGAAAGCTTATCTGGAGCCCCTGCTGGAACCTGAATTTGATCATATCCGGAACATTCGGATTGGGTCCAAAACCTTGACGTTCTGGCCCTATCGCTTTGTCACCGATGACGACGCTGACGAATTACTGGCACTGTTCAAAAAAATCACAGATGCCGGCAAGCATCTGGCCTTTATGGCTCATTTTGATCACTACGCAGAGTTGAAAACCAACATCTGCCGCAAAGCGATCCAGAGGATTCGGGCAACAGGAGCCAACATCAGGGCTCAGGCCCCCTTAACCCGTCATATTAATGACGATGCCCAGGTGTGGGTGAAAAACTGGCAAACCCAGCTTTCACTGGGCATTATCCCTTACTATTTCTTTGTTGCCCGCGACACCGGCGCCAAGCACTACTTTGAGCTGCCACTGGCGCGTGCCTACGAAATATACAAAGAAGCCATCACCCAAATGTCAGGTCTTGGCCGTACTGTACGCGGCCCGTCCATGAGTGCAGGACCAGGTAAAGTAGAAATTACCGGAATTACTGAGATTAATGGCGAAAAAGTATTCGTTCTCAGATTCCTTCAGGGCCGCAATCCAGAATGGTGCTACCGCCCCTTCTTCGCAAAATTCGATGAACAGGCCACCTGGCTGGACCAACTGAAACCAGCCTTCGGTGAAGAGAAGTTCTTTTTCGAAGACGAATACCGGGCCATGTGTAAAGCCCGGGGGGCTTAAGGGCAGCGCCCCAATACTTCCATGAGAGTTGGCTATCATTAAGGGAGTTTCAAGCTTCTTCAGGAGACAGGGATGTCGGGTGGAATGGATAACATAGGTAAAGCACAGCCAATGGAATGGTCAACTGACCGTTCTGAATCTCCAAAACAGAGTGAAGAGGTTGCAGACAAAAAACCTTTTGGTAGAGAAACCAAAAAGCCTGGTCGAAAAAGAAAGAGCGATACTTTCCTGCAAAGAGAAGCAAAGAGCCGAAAACTTGAGCGTCCAACGACCTCCCTTTCTGAACGAAGTGCACAGAAAACAGCTGTAAGTCCTCAAATGAAAACGGGGGCTGGTAAATATGACACAGACGAAGTTTGCATGGACTACCAGAGCAAGCTGCTAAGCGCTAAAAGCTATCTCGAAGTAAAAGAGCTGAAAAATGAATTAGAAGACATCATGGCAGGTGACTGGGAACTATTTACTGAATATCAACGAAAATCATTATCCACCCTTGTTCTTAAACAAGAGGTAGAAACACTCAGTCATGATATTGACCATACAACCTCTATAGAAAGACTTCCTCGGTTAAAAGCTCATGCTGAATCCTTAAAGGATAACAACCCCAGTGAAGACCTTAGCCATCTTGATGGCAAAATTGGAAAAAAATTCACAGACCTCTTCATGGCACAAATGAAAAGTACCGAAACCCTTGAAGAGCTTGGAGAGTTGCATATCACCCTAGAGGAAATGAGAGAAGAACTCGAACTTGGGCATTCATATCCACCAAAACTCAAGAAAAATCTAGACAAAAAGACACAGGAAATTCTGGATTCGGCTAAAGAACCTGAGGAGCTCCTGGGCTTTCCTGAAGTAATTGACATAATGAACGACCTTGATAACAAGAGAGTCTTTACAGATAGCCTCAATGATAAGCTCACTCAAAATTCAACAGAATGGGCTGAATCAGAAGCTTTCGCAGCAGTGACTCAGGAACTGATCTCAACCTATGAGCGCATGCGCCCTGAGGTAAATGATGATTCAGAGCTCGAAGAAATTAATGAAAAAACAACTGAATTATCCAAGCTTCTTCCTCCCCCAAACATGGAAAGCTTTTCCGACAGAATTAGAAACACAGCCAGCATTACTGAGCTTCATTTACTGAGAAACCATCTAAGATCTCAAATAGATCATTATGATGAAGACAGTTATAAAGAAGTCAAAGATATGATTTACCAACGCCTTGGTGAACTAATGCTGACACAATATCATTATGCAGAAAACATGGATGATCTCCTAGAAGAGGCAGAAGACACATTAAAAACATTCACAAAAGAAAGTGCTCAGGGAGAAAAGATTGCAAGCAAAATGCTTACAGAAAGCCCCTTTCTCAACGATATTCTTGACGGTAAAGAAGAGATCACACCTCAAGAATTAAAAACTGCTAGAAGACTTTTACGAACAATTAGCAAATCCATTAATGAAGAGTAAAAACAGGAAAAAGAATGAGTGCTTCTCGTATAGGGTCTACTGGCTCTGATAAACCACCAGAGCTTCCCACCCTTCCAAAAAAGCAACGAACAAAGGCAGGAAAACACGAAGTCAGTGAAACTTCCGGACGAAAAAATGTAACTGAAAATCCATCACCTTCTTCCCACCCTTCACCCTCGAAAACGTTAATCGAAAGAGCACGTCCCACGAAAGTTAGCGAACAAGATAAAGATGGATATCAAACCTATCTAAGCCAGGGAAATAACAGCGCTACACCGGAAACCCTAAGTAACTCTTTTAACAACCATTTGGTTGGACCAGATTCATTCTCCACTGAAGCGCTGTACCAGCACATTTCAGCTCCTGACGCTAATAAACTGGGCATTGCTTTACACAGCAACCTGGGAGAGCTGGAAGACGATGACGAAGAGTGGCCGGATGATCTGTCAGATTCAAGGCAGTGTTCACAAACAACCGTTCCTGAAGCTAATCAAATAACCGTCACTATAAATAAGCCAGAGCCACGCCCCTACTATGCGGATAATCATGATTTTGACTCAAGTGATGACTCCACTGGTCAATACACAGATACATACAATTCAACCGCCGTCAGTGATGAGAGTGAAGAAGAACTTAGTGAAAGCATGCTTTTTTTACAGGAACTGGAGAATCTGAACGACAAATCGGTTATCACAACCAGCAGAACAATATCGACCAACAATGATGGTGACTCGGGTTATAACAGCGGCAATCAGAAAACGTCTCCTAAGAGTGAAGTAAGCTTCAATAAATTACAGGCTCGAAACCAGGAGCTATACCCTGTAACTAATCAAGTTGAACATATGGGTGATATTGAAGACCCTATAATTTTGTATAGTTCCCTTGAAACCCTATTAATTGAATTACGGAATCCAGATAAAAAATACAATAGCTCGGACTTAACCATGGGCACCTTTCTCAATATTCAGAAACTAATAAGCCCACCTCTCTCTCCAAGAGAGAGAAGAAGGTTGCTCCCGAACTTACTGGAGTCAGCAAGCTACATTTGCCATAAACAGCTTTCAGCCTGTAAAACAGTGAGACAGGCTAACAACACACTTGATGTGTTTGAAAAACTATTATTGGGAACCCCTTGGCCGAGACACCAGCAAACAGAGCTATTCAGAAAAGCCTTTTCTTCCATAAGTGACTATTTACCTTCTACCCAGAGCAAATTCCTTATCGATAGAATCAATAAAGGCAAGGGGGATCTACTGACGCTTTCACTGTTATCTGAGCAATGTCGCAATCACAAAGTCAGTAAAGATCAGGTCATTAACCTTATGATGGCCAAAGAGGAAAGGCTGCAGCTATTGAAGGCCGTTCAGGATGAATATGACGCCCTGGATGAAGAAGAGGATTATGCTGAACTCCTTGAGCTTGCAGAACAAGAAACAGAGTTAAGTAAAGGACTGGGGGAGTGGACGGAGGAAAGCCTTCAGGAAGCCTTTACCATGCTGGATAAATTATAAAAACCAGATTCTCAACATAAAAAAAAGCCAGGACAAAATCCTGGCTTTTTTCGTACCTGCCAGCAACGAAGGAGCCGTTGCCTGAGGTGAATGCCTGACTTATTCTTCGTCAGCGGACTCTACTGCTTCAACAGCAGGACGGTCCAGCAGCTCAACATAAGCCATAGGAGCATTGTCGCCCTTACGGAAACCGCACTTGATAATGCGGATATAACCACCAGGACGCTCTTTGAACCGTGGACCCAGTTCAGAGAACAGCTTGCCAACCGTAGCCTTGTTACGGAGACGATCGAACGCCAGCCGACGGTTTGCAACGCTGTCTTCCTTAGCCAGGGTGATCAGCGGTTCAGCAACACGACGCAGCTCTTTAGCCTTTGGCAGTGTTGTCTTGATTACTTCGTGCTCAACCAGGGAAGCAGTCATGTTCTTGAACATCGCCTTGCGATGAGAACTGTTCCGGTTAAGCTTGCGGCCACTCTTACGATGACGCATGGCACAAACTTCCTCTTCTTACTGGGGGCTGCCCCTTGTTTTTTAAAGAAATCGTTTCTTCAACAGTAACAGCCCACAGCCGCAATTACGCAGAAACCTTGTCGTCACTCTT
Source organism: Endozoicomonas sp. Z74 (assembly GCF_057680865.1). Classification (NCBI taxonomy): domain Bacteria; kingdom Pseudomonadati; phylum Pseudomonadota; class Gammaproteobacteria; order Oceanospirillales; family Endozoicomonadaceae; genus Endozoicomonas; species Endozoicomonas sp. Z74. The sequence continues at coordinate 23,712 of NZ_JBLYZI010000027.1, read as the reverse complement.
CAAGCTGGCGGGAGGCCAGTTGTCGAGACGCATACCCAAACTCAGACCACGGGAGGCCAGAACGTCCTTGATTTCGGTCAGGGACTTCTTACCCAGGTTCGGGGTCTTGAGCAACTCAACTTCAGTACGCTGAATCAGGTCACCAATGTAGTAGATGTTTTCTGCCTTCAGGCAGTTAGCACTACGAACAGTGAGTTCCAGATCATCCACCGGACGCAGAAGAATCGGATCAACCTCATCTTCTTCTTTCACCGGCTCTGGCTCAGACTCACCCTCCAGATCCACGAAGACCGCCAGCTGCTGCTGCAGGATGGTCGCCGCACGGCGAATGGCTTCATCAGCATCCAGAGTGCCATTGGTTTCCAGATCAATGACCAGTTTGTCGAGGTCAGTACGCTGCTCAACACGAGCGCTTTCTACGACATAGGAAACACGGTACACGGGGCTGTATGTGGCATCCAACTGCAGGCGACCGATAGCACGAGTTTCCTCTTCATCCTGACGACGGCTGTCCGCAGACTCATAACCACGGCCACGAGCAACTTTCAGCTTCATGTTCAGGTCGCCCTTTTCATTCATGTGGGCGATTACATGATCCGGATTCACGATCTCAATGTCATGATCCAGCTGAATATCAGCTGCGGTGACAACACCCTCTCCCTTTTTACTCAGGGTCAGGGTGACAGCGTCACGGCCAGTCATATTGATGGCCAGGCCTTTGAGGTTCAGCAGGATTTCAATCACGTCCTCCTGCACGCCTTCAATCGCGCTGTACTCATGCTGCACACCGTCGATTTCCACTTCCGTTACGGCACAGCCGGGCATGGAAGAGAGAAGAATACGACGCAGCGCATTGCCAAGAGTGTGCCCAAAGCCACGCTCCAGAGGCTCCAGAGTGACCTTGGCGCGTGTCAGGCTGATTTCCTCGACATCAATATGCCGAGGAGTTAGAAATTCAGTAACCGAATTCTGCATGGATGTTACACCCCACCTAACTGTCTATCCCTTACTTGGAGTACAGCTCGACGATCAAGTTCTCGTTGATGTCGGCCGCCAAATCACTCCGCTCGGGCAGCACCTTGAAGACACCTTCTTTTTTCTTGGCATCTACTTCCACCCATGTGGAGAATCCACGCTGAGCGGCCAGTTCAAGGGCTGCATTGATACGCAGCTGGTTTTGTGCCTTCTCGCGAATGGCAACAACGTCACCGGGTGCAACCTTGTAAGACGGGATGTTCACGGTCTTACCATTCACCAAGACAGCCTTGTGGCTGACCAGCTGGCGTGCTTCTGCACGGGTAGAGCCGAATCCCATGCGGTAAACTACATTATCAAGGCGAGACTCCAGAAGTTGCAACAGGTTTGAACCGGTTGCGCCCTTCAGGCGGTCAGCTTCCTTGTAGTAGTTACGGAACTGCTTTTCCAGTACACCGTAGATACGACGAACTTTCTGCTTCTCACGAAGCTGGACACCGTAGTCAGACAGCCGACCACGACGCTGGCCATGCTGGCCAGGAGGAATTTCTGCCTTGCACTTTGACTCGAGGGGGCGAACGCCACTCTTCAGGAAGAGATCGGTGCCTTCACGACGAGACAGTTTGCACTTAGGACCTATATATCTAGCCATTTACCGGTCTCCTGCTTATACACGACGCTTTTTAGGCGGACGACAACCATTGTGGGGGATCGGGGTAACATCAGTGATGTTAGTGATCTTGTACCCACAAGCGTTGAGAGCGCGTACAGCGGATTCACGGCCTGGTCCAGGCCCTTTAACACATACGTCCAAATTCTTCAGACCGTATTCAGCGGCAGCACGACCAGCACGCTCAGCTGCAACCTGGGCAGCGAACGGGGTGCTTTTACGGGAACCACGGAAGCCGGAGCCACCTGCAGTTGCCCAGGACAGTGCATTACCCTGGCGGTCGGTAATTGTCACGATAGTGTTGTTAAAAGAGGCGTGGATATGGGCGATGCCATCCACTACCGTCTTTTTAACCTTCTTACGTGTACGAGTACCTGGCTTTGCCATATCAGAACAAATCCTGTATCAAAAAGAGTGTTGCTCTATCTCTGAAAAGAGAAGCAACCATCTTACTTACGAATCGGTTTGCGCGGACCCTTACGGGTACGGGCATTGGTCTTAGAGCGCTGACCACGAACCGGCAGACTGCGACGGTGGCGGATACCACGGTAGCAACCCAGGTCCATCAGGCGCTTGATGTTCATGCTGATCTCACGACGCAGGTCACCTTCAGTGTCGAGTTTTGCAACTTCGCCACGCAGGGATTCCAGCTGGTCTTCGCTCAGATCAGAAACTTTGGCAGACGGGTTAACGCCTGTGGTGGCACACAGCTTTTGGGCTGTGGTCTTGCCAATACCAAAGATGTAGGTCAACGAGATAACAGCATGTTTGTTATCCGGAATGTTGACACCGGCAATACGGGCCATTCAATCGTCTCCGTTATTACATTTAACCGTGCACCAGCGTTTCATCTAACAGCAATGAAGATCACTGAAACACGTCACCATAATCAACCACCTCCAGCAGGAACCCTGCTTCAAGGCATTCACTATGGCTGTTTTCACCCTGTTGGTTTCAGAGCCGGGAGGCTCAAAAACAATGCAGGCACATTTCTAACAGGTCGAAAGGCGGAAATTTTAATCCGCTATGCGATAAAACACAACCGTTCATGACATAAAATCATGAACGGTTGTGTTTGCCTGAGGTCACATTAGACCAGAGTCCATACCACCAGAGAATCCGTAGATTCCCGGTGACCATTAACCCTGACGCTGTTTGTGACGTGGCTCCTGACAGATCACACGCACAGTACCCCTGCGCTTGATGATCTTGCAGTTGCGGCAGATTTTCTTAACCGACGCACGTACTTTCATAACTTACTCCACAACCGTTGCAGAGCCTGGCTGCTCAGCGGATCAAACCACCGCCACCATAGCCCTTAAGATTGGATTTCTTCATCAGCGCACCATACTGATGAGACATCAGGTGCGACTGCACCTGAGCCATGGTATCCATTACCACGACTACTACGATCAGCAGGCTGGTACCGCCCAGGTAGAAAGGCACGTTGGCCGAAACCACCAGGAACTGAGGCAACAGACACACTGCTGTCATGTAGAGGGCACCAAACATGGTCAGGCGAGTCAGGACACCATCAATATACCGGGCAGACTGCTCACCAGGACGAATCCCGGGAATGAACGCTCCGGACTTCTTCAGGTTATCTGCCACATCCTTCGGATTGAAGACAAGAGCAGTGTAGAAGAAGCAGAAAAAGATGATGCCTGCCGAGAACAGTATGATGTTCAGTGGCTGACCCGGACCCAGCGCCAGAGCAATTTCCTGCAACCACTCCCGGCCTTCACCCTGCCCAAACCATTGGGCAATGGAGGCGGGAAACAGCAGCAGACTGGATGCAAAAATGGCCGGGATAACACCCGCCATATTCACCTTCAGCGGCAGGTGGCTGCTCTGGGCTGCGAACACTTTACGCCCTTGCTGACGCTTGGCATAGTTCACAGTAATGCGGCGCTGACCCCGCTCAATAAAGACTACAAATGCGATTACTGCGACAGCGAGAATAGCCACTGCCAGCAGCATCAGGATGTTGACATCCCCCTGGCGTGCGGACTCGAAAGACCGCACAATCGCACTTGGAAGACCAGCGACAATACCTGCAAAGATGAGAATCGAAATACCGTTACCGATCCCCCGCTCAGTCACTTGCTCACCCAGCCACATCATAAAGACGGCACCGGTGACAAATGTGACAACGGCAACCACATAGAAGCTGATGTCAGTGCTGAACGCAACACCCTGATTGGCCAGACCTACTGTCATCCCGGTACCCTGAACCAGGGCGAGGATAACAGTCAGGTAGCGGGTGTACTGGCTGATCTTGCGACGTCCGGACTCACCTTCCTTCTTGAGCTGCTCCAACTGCGGACTCACCACGCTCATCAACTGAACGATAATGGATGCCGAAATGTAGGGCATGATTCCAAGAGCCAGAACAGACATCCGTTCCAGCGCACCGCCGGAAAACATGTTGAACAGCCCCAGGATAGTGCCTTCATTTTGTTGAAACATCCGGGCCAGCGCATCAGGGTTGATGCCTGGCACAGGGATGTGCGCACCGATCCTGTATACCAGGATCGCCAGAAACACGAACTTGACACGAGACCACAGCTCGTTCAATCCGCTTTGATTCCCAACAGGTAATGTCTTAGCCATTTAGTCCTCGATCTTACCACCGGCAGCTTCAATCGCAGCACGGGCGCCTTTGGTAACAGCCAGACCTTTAATGGTGACTGCTTTAGCCAATTCGCCAGACAGTACCACTTTAGCACGCTGGATGCTACCGCCTACCAGGTCTGCAGCCTTCAGGGCAGCCAGATCGATCACATCCGCTTCTACCTTGCCCAGTTCGTGCAGACGAATCTCAGCAGTGTAGCGTGCTTTACGGGAAGTAAAGCCGTACTTTGGCAGACGACGCTGCAGTGGCTGCTGACCGCCTTCGAAACCAGGCTTGACAGAACCACCGGAACGGGACTTTTGACCTTTGTGGCCACGTCCGCAGGTCTTGCCCAGGCCGGAACCGATCCCACGACCAACGCGCTTACCCTCTTTGCGGCTGCCTTCAGCCGGGCTCAGAGTATTCAGACGCATATTATTCTCCTTCTACCCGGACAAGGTAGGAAACCTTGTTGATCATGCCACGGACTGAAGGAGTGTCTTCCACTTCAACAGTGTGGTTGATACGACGCAGGCCCAGACCCCGTACGCAAGCCTTGTGGCTTTCGAGGCGACCGCTGGTGCTCTTAACGAGCGTCACTTTGATCTTCTTCTCAGCCATGACTTACCCCAGGATATCCTCAACAGACTTGCCACGCTTGGCAGCAATGCCTTCAGGAGAACGCATGTCGCGCAGGCCCTTGAATGTGGCCTGAACTACGTTCACAGGATTGGTGGAACCGTAGCACTTGGCCAGTACGTTGTGTACGCCTGCTACTTCCAGAACGGCACGCATGGCGCCACCGGCAATAACACCGGTACCAGCAGAGGCTGGCTGCATGTACACCTTGGAAGCACCGTGACGGGCTTTTACAGGGTACTGCAGGGTGTCGCCATTCAGATCAACATTGATCATGTTGCGACGGGCCGCTTCCATAGCCTTCTGGATAGCGATTGGCACTTCACGGGCCTTGCCGCGACCGAAGCCAACCTTACCCTTGCCATCACCTACGACGGTCAGCGCTGTGAAACCGAAGATACGGCCACCTTTCACCACTTTGGCGACACGGTTAACCTGTACCAGCTTCTCAATCAGACCTTCGTCGTTGTTAGCTTTACGCTCATCTCTTGCCATGACGCCTACCCTCAGAATTCCAGTCCGGCTTCACGGGCAGCATCGGCAAGCGCCTTCACACGACCGTGATACTTGAAACCAGAGCGGTCAAACGCCACCTTGGTCACACCTGCAGCCTTGGCGCGCTCAGCAATCAGAGCACCGACTTTTTTGGCTGCGTCTACGTTACCGGTAGCATCGCTACGCAGTTCTTTCTCAACAGTGGAGGCAGTTGCCAGCACTTTGTCGCCCTCTGGGGCGATGACCTGCGCATAGATGTGGCGAGGCGTACGATGGATGCTCAGGCGAGTGGCACCCAGTTCACGCATCTTGACCCTTGCACGAAGGGCACGACGCAGGCGAGAAGATTTCTTGTCCATCATGATCTCACCCTACCTTACTTTTTCTTGGCTTCTTTGCGACGAACATGTTCGTCAGCGTAGCGAACACCCTTGCCCTTATAAGGCTCAGGACGACGGAATTCGCGGATCTCCGCTGCAACCTGTCCAACCAGCTGCTTGTCGATACCCTTGATCAGGATCTCGGTCTGGCTGGGGGTTTCCGCTGTAACACCTTCCGGCAGAGCGTACTCAACCGGATGAGAGAAGCCCAGGTTCAGGTTCAGGGTTTTGCCCTTGGCCTGAGCACGGTAACCAACACCGACCAGCTGCAGCTTCTTTTCGAAGCCAGCAGTGACGCCGGTTACCATGTTGTTGACCAGTGCACGGGTGGTTCCTGCCAGAGCACGGGAGTGCTTGGCACCATCGCGTGGAGCAAAAGTCAGGACGTTGTCTTCCTGGCCTACTTCGACATTCGCATGAATGTCCAGTTCCAGTTGACCTTTAGCGCCTTTGATGACGATATTCTGGCCGCTTCGCTTGATCTCTACACCAGCAGGGATAGCTACAGGGCTCTTGGCTACTCGAGACATATTACCCCTCCCTTAGAACACGGTGCAGAGAACTTCACCACCAACACCGGCTGCACGGGCAGCACGATCGGTCATTACACCTTTGTTGGTAGAAACGATAGCGATACCCAGACCGCCATTAACCTTGGGCAGCGCTTCCTTGCCAGCGTAGGAACGCAGGCCTGGACGACTGGCGCGCTTGAGGCTTTCAATAACCGGCTTGCCTTCGAAGTACTTCAGTTCGACGACCAGCTCAGCCTTGGTTTCGCCTTCAACACTGAAATCAGCGATGAAGCCTTCATCCTTCAGGACCTTGGCTACAGCAGCCTTGATCTTGGAGGACGGCATGCTGACAGAGGTGTGCTCTGCCATCTGGGCATTACGGATACGAGTTAGCATATCTGCTAACGGGTCCTGCATACTCATTATCTATATCTCCCGAAGATGAAACGCGCTTACCAGCTGGCCTTGACCAGACCTGGAACATCACCCCGCATGGCGGCTTCACGCAGCTTGATCCGGCTCAGGCCGAACTTGCGCAGGACACCATGAGGACGACCAGTGACGCGGCAGCGGTTGCGCAGACGTGCAGGGCTGGCATTACGCGGCAGCTTCTGCAGGGCAACCTGTGCGTCCCAACGCTCATCTTCAGTGCTGTTGGGGTTGTTGATGACAGCTTTCAGCTGTGCACGCTTTTGGGCGTATTTGGCAACGGTGCGCTGACGCTTCAACTCCCGCTGCTTCATGGATACTTTTGCCATAAAACTCGTACCTGTATCAGTTACGGAAAGGGAAGTTGAAAGCCTTGAGCAGAGCGCGGCCTTCATCGTCAGACTTTGCGGTGGTGGTCAGAGTGATGTCCAGACCGCGCAGTGTGTCGATTTTGTCGTAATCAACTTCAGGGAAGATGATCTGCTCTTTAACACCCATGCTGTAGTTACCACGTCCGTCAAATGACTTCGGGCTCAGACCACGGAAGTCACGGACACGAGGCAGTGCGATGTCAACCAGGCGCTCCAGGAACTCATACATGCGATCGCTGCGCAGAGTTACCTTAACACCGATAGGCCAGCCTTCACGGACCTTGAAGCCAGCAACAGACTTGCGAGCCTTGGTGACAACCGCTTTCTGACCGGCAATTTTTTCCATGTCAGCAACAGCATGCTCGATGACTTTCTTGTCACCGATGGCTTCACCAACACCCATGTTCAGGGTGATTTTGGTGATGCGGGGTACTTCATGAACGTTCTTCACACCCAGCTCTTCTTTGAGCTTGGGCAGAATCTCTTCACGATATTTCGTCTTAAAATTCGCCATCATTCACCCCTTACGCGTCAACCGGCTTGCCGTCAGACTTGAATACGCGCTGCTTCTTGCCTTCTTCAGTGAAGGAAAAGCCAACACGATCAGCCTTGTTGGTTTCAGGGTTCAGGATCGCAACGTTGGAAGCCTGGATTGCAGCTTCTTTCTCTACGATACCACCAGGGGTGCCCAGCATTGGGTTAGGCTTCTGATGCTTCTTGATCATGTTGATGCCAGAAACAATCAGCTTGCCGTCAGCACGAACGGTCTGCACTTTACCGCGCTTACCCTTGTCCTTGCCGGCAATTACGATGACTTCGTCATCACGACGGATCTTTTTCATTACCTGCTCCCGTTACAGTACTTCTGGGGCCAGTGAGATAATCTTCATGAACTGCTCACCACGCAATTCACGAGTCACTGGTCCAAAGATACGGGTACCGATGGGCTGGTTGCTGGCGTTCAGCAGAACGGCGGCATTGCCATCGAATTTAATCAGGGAACCGTCGGGACGACGAACACCTTTCTTGGTACGAACAACAACTGCGTTCATCACCTGGCCTTTCTTGACCTTGCCGCGGGGAATCGCTTCCTTCACGGTCACCTTGATGATGTCACCGATGTGTGCGTAACGGCGATGGGATCCTCCCAGCACCTTGATACACTGAACTCGACGGGCGCCGCTGTTATCAGCGACTTCGAGTTGACTTTCTGTCTGGATCATTGCTTATTCTCCAAGCCCAAACTGCAGACGGGTACTCGCCGGCTTTTCATGGAAACGGCCGGTTCGGCTCAAAGCCGGACCGGCCTTTACTCACTCAAGCCCAAAGCACCGTAGCCTTAGATTTGAGTAGCACGCTCGTCAATAGATACAAGTTCAAATGTCTTGCTCTTTGACAGAGGACGAGTCTCCTTGATGGTTACAACGTCTCCCATATGGCAGTCGTTGTTCTCATCATGAGCGTGCAACTTGGTGGACCGCTTTACGATTTTACCGTAAAGAGGATGTTTTACCCGGCGCTCAATGAGGACAGTCACGGTTTTATCCATCTTGTCACTCACGACCTTGCCGGTGAGAGTACGGACCTTCTTGTCTTCAGCCATCTTATGCTCCTGCCTTTTCATTCAGGATGGTCTTGATGCGTGCAACATCACGCTTGACCTGTTTCAGCAGATGACTCTGACCCAGTTGGCCAGTAGCTTTCTGCATACGGTAGTTAAACTGATCCCGCAGCAGAGAGAGCAGCTCAGCATTGAGCTCCTCTACAGACTTTTCACGCAGTTCAGCAGCTTTCATCACATCACGCTCCGCTTAACGAAGGCAGTTTCCACGGGCAGCTTGGCTGCAGCCAGAGCGAAGGCTTCACGAGCCAGCTCTTCGGACACACCTTCCATCTCATAGAGAACGCGGCCTGGTTGAATCTGGCACACCCAGTATTCCACGTTACCCTTACCTTTACCCTGACGAACCTCGAGAGGCTTACCTGTAATAGGCTTGTCAGGGAAGACGCGGATCCAGATTTTACCGCCACGTTTAATGTGACGGGTCATGGCACGACGAGCCGCCTCAATCTGGCGTGCTGTTATACGTCCACGACCGGTCGCTTTCAATGCGTATTCGCCGAAGCTAACCTTGGAGCCGCGGAGTGCCAGGCCACGATTGCGGCCTTTTTGCTGCTTACGAAATTTCGTACGCTTAGGCTGTAACATTTCCGCGCTCCTTAACTCTTAGCTTGACGCTTCTTGGGGCGACGGGCTGGTTCTTTAGGGGCTTCAACGGTAGGTGCAACACCACCGATGACTTCACCCTTGAAGATCCAGACCTTCACACCCAGGATGCCGTAAGTGGTCAGTGCTTCGTAGTGTGCATAATCAATGTCTGCACGCAGAGTGTGCAGAGGCACACGACCTTCACGGTACCATTCAGTACGCGCGATCTCAGCACCGCCAAGACGGCCGCTCAGTTGAACCTTGATACCCTTGGCACCCAGACGCATGGCGTTCTGGACAGAGCGCTTCATGGCACGACGGAACATCACACGACGCTCCAGCTGGCCAGCAATGCTCTGAGCTACCAGCATGGCATCCAGTTCAGGCTTGCGGATTTCCTCGATGTTGATATGGACAGGAACGCCCATCATCTTGGTCACTTCCTGACGCAGCTTCTCAACGTCTTCACCCTTCTTGCCAATCACGATGCCTGGACGGGCAGTGTGAATGGTGATGCGGGCGCTTTGCGCTGGACGCTGGATATCAACACGGCTTACAGAAGCGTTTTTCAGCTTCTTCTCAATGAAACTGCGCACGGCCAGATCGGCATTCAGCTTGTCAGCGTAGTCGCTGCCATCTGCAAACCAGACTGAACGGTGGGGCTTTACGATGCCCAGGCGAATTCCATTAGGATGTACTTTCTGACCCATCTGATCGCTCCTTAGACCTCTGCAACCTTAACCGTAATATGGCAAGACCGCTTCAGAATGCGATCAGCGCGGCCCTTGGCACGGGGACGAATACGCTTCATGGTCATGCCTTCATCAACGAAGACAGTGGACACTTTCAGCTCATCAATATCCATGCCGTCATTGTGCTCTGCGTTTGCAATAGCAGACTCGAGCACTTTCTTGACCAGAACTGCAGCCTTCTTGGGGCTGTAGCTCAGGAGATCCAGGGCTTCGCCTACTGCCTTGCCGCGGATCTGGTCAGCGACCAGACGCGCTTTCTGGGCAGAAATGCGAGCGCCTTTATGCATAGCAGCTACTTCTTTCATTTCCTAACCCTCTTAGCGCTTCTTGGCCTTCTTGTCTGCAGCATGACCGCGATAGGTGCGGGTTGCTGCAAACTCACCCAGCTTATGGCCGACCATGTCTTCAGTAACGAAAACCGGTACGTGCTGACGACCGTTGTGAACGGCCAGAGTCAGACCAACCATGGTTGGGATAATCATTGAGCGGCGCGACCAGGTCTTGATCGGACGCTTGCTGCCGCTGTCTGCCGCTTCTTCGACTTTCTTCAGCAGGTGAAGGTCGATGAATGGGCCTTTCTTCAAAGAACGTGGCACTGTCGTATCCTCTCTCTAGGCTTACTTCGCGCTGCGACGACGTACGATCATTTTATCGGTACGCTTGTTGGAGCGAGTCTTGCGACCCTTGGTCGGAACACCCCATGGTGTCACTGGGTGACGACCACCGGAAGTACGACCTTCACCACCACCGTGTGGGTGATCAACCGGGTTCATGGCAACACCACGAACGGTCGGACGAACACCACGCCAGCGCTTGGCACCCGCCTTACCCAGAGAGCGCAGATTGTGCTCGCTGTTGGAGACTTCACCCAGAGTGGCACGACAGTCAGCCAGAACTTTACGCATTTCACCGGAACGCAGGCGCAGAGTGACGTAAGCACCGTCACGGGCAACCAGCTGGGCAGAAGCACCAGCACTGCGAATCATCTGAGCACCTTTACCAGGCTTCAGCTCGACACAGTGAACGATGGAACCCTGAGGGATATTGCGCAGAGGCAATGTGTTACCCGCCTTGATGGGTGCATCGACACCGGAGAACAGCTCATCACCGGCTTTCACGCCCTTAGGCGCAATAATGTAACGACGCTCACCGTCCATGTACTTCAACAGGGCGATGTGCGCAGTACGGTTTGGATCGTATTCCAGACGCTCAACAACAGCAGGAATACCATCCTTGTTGCGACGAAAATCTACGATACGATAGTGCTGCTTGTGACCACCCCCACGATGACGGGTAGTGATACGACCAGCATTGTTACGACCACCAGACTTGCTCTTCTTTTCCACCAGGGGCGCATAAGGACGTCCCTTGTGCAGGTCAGGGTTGACAACCTTGACAACGAAGCGGCGACCTGGAGACGTCGGCTTGCATTTAATAACTGCCATTCTCTAGCTCCTTATTCCGCGTCCGCGAAGTCAATTTCCTGACCCTGCTCCAGGCTGACGTAAGCCTTCTTCCAGTCTGAGCGCTGGCCCATACCGAAACGAGTACGCTTTGTCTTGCCCTTAACAACGGCAGTCCTAACAGCCTTGACGCTGACTTCAAACAGCTGCTCAACAGCTTTCTTGATTTCCAGCTTGGTGGCGTCCTTGGCTACCTTGAAGACGTACTGGCTGTGCTCTTCAGCAACAACGGTAGCCTTCTCGGAAATGTGCGGGCCAAGCAGAACCTGATAAATACGTTCCTGGTTCATCCCAGCATCTCCTCGAACTTCTTGACAGCAGCAACGGTCATCACGACTTTCTCGTGAGCAACCAGGCTGACCGGATCAATACCCTGCACATCACGCACATCCACATGAGGAATGTTGCGGGCAGCCAGGTAGATGTTCTGATCCACTTCATCAGCAACGATCAGCGCGTTGTTGACGTTCAGTTCGTTCAGCTTGGCAACAACCTGCTTGGTCTTGGGAGTATCAACAGTGAATTGATCAACAATCACCAGACGCTCCTGACGAACCAGCTCAGACAGGATGGAGCGCAGAGCACCGCGATACATCTTCTTGTTCAGTTTCTGAGCGTGATCCTGTGGTTTGGCAGCAAATGTCTTGCCGCCCCCGCGCCATAGTGGGCTGCGGATTGTACCGGCGCGTGCACGACCAGTACCTTTCTGACGCCAGGGCTTACGACCACCGCCACTTACGTCGCTGCGGTTTTTCTGAGCTCTGGTGCCTTGACGAGCACCCGCCATGAATGCAACAACCGCCTGGTGAACCAGGGTTTCGTTGAATTCAGTGCCGAATGTTACGTCTGAGACCTGAACGGCATCTGCACCGTTTACCTTCAGTTCCATCGTCTAATCCCCTCAGGCGCCAGCTTTAACCGCAGGTTTAACGATAACGTCAGCACCGGTAGCACCAGGTACTGCGCCCTTAACCAGCAGCAGGTTACGCTCGCTGTCTACGCGAACGATCTCCAGGGACTGTACGGTCACTTTCTCAGCGCCCATATGTCCAGCCATTTTCTTGCCTTTGAAGACTCGACCAGGAGTCTGGCACTGACCAATAGAGCCAGGTGCGCGGTGAGACAGAGAGTTACCGTGAGTGGCGTCCTGCATATGGAAGTTCCAGCGCTTAACACCGCCCTGGAAGCCCTTACCCTTGGAACGACCGGTAACGTCTACCTTCTGACCCTGTTCGAACAGGTCAACTCCGATCACGTCGCCCAGCTTGTACTCAGCTTCAGCGTCGAGACGGAATTCCCAGAGACCAGAACCGGCTTCAACTTCCGCTTTCGCGAAATGGCCCGCTTCCGGCTTGCTCAGACGGCTGCTCTTCTTACTGCCCTTGGTTACCTGAACTGCAGTGTATCCGTCGGATTCCAGAGTTTTCACCTGGGTCACGCGGTTCGGATCTACTTCAATTACGGTAACCGGCACAGAAGCACCGTCTTCCGTGAAAATGCGAGTCATGCCGCATTTTTTTCCGACTAAACCAATAGTCATTTCAACCTCTCTCGTGTACGGGGCTATCACCCACTATGGCCGCTCACTTCAGAGCTGTTACACAAAAGTGTGCACACTTTGATATGGCGCCCGTGGCCGCAATCAACCGAGACTAATCTGCACTTCAACGCCAGCTGCCAGATCCAGCTTCATCAGTGCGTCTACAGTTTTTTCGGTGGGCTCGATAATGTCGAGAAGACGCTTATGGGTACGGATTTCATACTGATCACGAGCGTCTTTGTTGACGTGTGGAGAAATCAGAACCGTAAAACGTTCTTTTCGGGTAGGCAGAGGGATAGGACCACGCACCTGAGCACCAGTTCTCTTGGCAGTATCAACGATTTCCTGCGTAGACTGGTCAATCAGGCGATGATCAAAAGCCTTCAGACGAATGCGAATTTGCTGAGCTTGACTCATCTTGTTGTAACCATGGCATCAATAAAGAACTAAGTCCGGCGATCAATGTCACCTGGACAAAAGGACGCGAAATTCTACTAAGCATAAAACCCGCTGTCAACTCAAGGTAGCGATACCAAAAAAAACCACCTGCATGAGTCACGCCTTTAAACCAAGCCGGAGAGTATACCTCTGATTATTGGCGTCATTCATAGGGAGTATCCCTATCCGCGCCTCACCCATACGACAGCTGAAATAAAAAACCATCGTACAATTTTTAAATCGCTCATCTCATTACCGTCACAGACTGAGTAATACCGGTATCAACCACGGCAACCGCGAACACCCCTACGTGCTTATGGGTTCTTATCACATCCCCACTAGGGTCAACCGGCTGACCGCTCCTCTCTCATCCATAACCAGCAGCTGATTGCTCCCGGGTACCAGGTGATCCAGTCGAATGTGGATGGAACCACCTGGCAGCTGAGTACCATTTAAATACCAGCTTACCTTTCCACTGGCACCTTCGACTCGCAGATCAACTGGCACTTTCTGGCTTTTTACCCGGTAAAAAACCTGGCCATCCTCAGCCCCCAGAATCCTCAACGGTGCCATTTCCACAGGCCTAACCCTGCAACGGTCATCATAAACAGGCACTCGACTGCTCCGCCGATACGCCCTGGGCAACCAGCTTTCCAGGGCCAGGGGCCAGAGGAAAACCTCTTTACTGATTAAAGTACCCATATGACAGTGACGATTGGCCCGAAAGCCGGACCGGGCGTTGACCATAAACCGGCGTTCCGGATTAAAAAAGGTTCTGCCGTTCTCAGGCCTCAGGGTTCTTGGCGTCACCCCCTGCTTTGTCCAGGCCACATACTGTTCGTCGCAACCTTGCGTAATACTTTCCTGAGCCCGGCCATCGGGCCAGCAAATGTTTTTCCTGACCACGCCAGCGGGCGGTTCAATCACTCTGGAATGGGGGTCGATCCGATTAAACACGGTGAATAACAGGGGACCGGCAACCAGCGCTCCCATTTTCTTTCTCATGGGCTGGCCGTCAGGCCGCCCCAACCAGACCCCTGCGGTATAGTCCCTGGTCAGGCCTACGGCCCAGACATCCCGGTGCCCATAGGAAGTCCCCGATTTCCAGGCCACTTTGGGCAGCAGCTCTTCCGAAATCCCCGGAGCCTCTCCTTCTGGCAGACGAACTTTTCGTAGAGTGTCGTAAGTCATCCAGGCAGCCTCTTCACTGAGTAATCGGCGAGGGATAATTGGCTGATCAGTCGCTGCCAAAATCGATGGGTATACAAGACCATTGTTGGCCATTGCACTGTAGAGATTCACCAGCCGCTCAAGAGAGCTGCCAGCCCCGCCCAAGATCACTGCCGCACTGGCAACAGCGCCGGGCACCTGTAACGGCTGCTGGACATGATCAAGGCGATTGACAAAACGCTGCTCGCCATAAGCTTCTATTAACTGAACAAAAGGAATATTCAGGGAGCGTATCAAAGCCTCGGATACAGAGACCGCCCCGGAAAACCCCCTGGAAAAATTGCCGGGACGGTAGTCTCTTGCCACCCTGGGAACATCCGCCATCAAAGAGTGGGAATGAATCAGATGGTCATCAATGGCCAGACCATAAAGCAGGGGTTTCAACGTTGAGCCTGGGGAGCGAATGGCCTGCACCATATCCACTTGCCCGGCTCTTGAAGCATCCAGAAAATCCGAAGAGGCCACATAGGCCCTGACCTTATGAGTGGCATTTTCAATCACCATCACTGCAGCAGAAACACCTGCTCCCTGCATCCGGGCATATTGCCGGACATATTCCTCCACCGGACCCTGAATATTGCGATCAATTGTCGTTTCAATAACGCTCTTGCCAGGGGTGGCGTCCACCAGTCTTCGAGCCAGTATCGGTGCCATCATGGGCTGGTCCAGATCCCAGACAGCCACCGGTTCTTCCCGGGCATGGCGCACCGCTTCCAGCCCCCAGGTTCGAAAGGACAACAGGCGATCCAGCACTTTATCCCTTGCGGCTCTGGCCCGCTGTGGATAACGGTCAGGCCTCAAACGGGAAGGTGCCTGGGGAAGCACTGCCAGCAACGCCGCTTCTGAACGACGCAATTCACTGGCTGGTTTCTGAAAATACTGAAAACTGGCCGCCTGAACCCCTTCAAGGGTTCCACCGAAGGGCGCATGGTTCAAATAGAGTTCCAGAATCGTCTTTTTGCTCAGGTGCCACTCCAGCTGAAAGGCGCGGAGCATTTGATACAGCTTTCCCCAAACCGTCTTTGAATGGGGATAGAGAATACGGGCTACCTGCATGGTCAGGGTAGAACCTCCGGAAACAATCTCTCCATGTCGAAGCCATTGCCAGGCAGCCCGGACCAGACTGAAGGGATTGACTCCGGGATGCTGATAAAAAAAGCGATCCTCATAGGCCAGCAGGGCATCCAGGTACCAGGGCGAGACCTGGTCAAGCGTTACCCGGTAGCGCCAGACACCTTCATCATCAGCAAAGGCCCGTAGGGGGTAACCTCTGGAATCCAGCACGACGGTGGAGTAACTGGATTGTTCTTCAGGCAGATGAAGGGGGTTGTATCGGTCAGCCAGCCATAAACAAAATACCGAAACACATAGCACCAGGAACCAAACCGCCCCCCATAGAATTCTTTTGGATAAGTGTTTCAGCAACTGCACCGAGCCCAACCCTTAGCATAATTAATCAGGATATGACCATTATACGCTCGCCTCATACTGTTTTGGGGATAAGCAACGTATACAGGAACCATTAAATACTGATCGGAGTTCACAAGCTGAACGTGAATATTTTCTGAAACAGGGACCTGCGTCATTGACAAACTTCTTCTTTTTATTCAACGTGCCCTTGCCATAAAGAAGGTGGGGATAACTACAATGAGTTTGAGAAGCTTTTGTGACTTCAAAGGTTTTAAGCCCAATAAACATACAACTGCTGCCATAGCAGAGATTGAAAGGCTAACAGATCTTACCAACAAACTAACCTTTCTCGCGGCAGGGGTACCACTTTTCGAACTTTTCGCTACACCTGGAACCCATTTAAAAACCATTATAGATATTGGTCGCTATGACTGGGAGGGGTTTGCCGACTCACTTCAGTCCATTGGCAGTTTTCATAGAACCCGCATTTATGAAATAGCACAGCGAGAGCTATTACTGAATAACCACAACTCTGACAACACAAAATTCTGGGAGTGTGTATCTGATGCTGCACGCTAAAAAACTGATTACTCTATTTATGTTTGCTTTCACATTTCACCTCCATGCAGCAGAAACAGAATGCAACAGACGTATTTTAGAACTGCCTGAATCTCACTGGTTACTGAGCCAGGACGCGTTGCTCCAGAAGAAAACCCTTATGTTTCTGGCACGCAGAAACAGCTATTTTTGCCACAGGGAAGCCTATGCCCAGGATATTTTGTTAACCATCGAAAAATCTGCTCAATCAGGCGATATGAGTCAGATAGATAACGATGTACAAGCGATTATTTCTCTTGTTCCCAAAGAGGAGGACCGACTGTTTTTTGACAAAACCTTTGGAAAAGAAAAGGTGAATAAACTGATTAAGAATTATCAATATTCTTTTGACGCTGTGGCAACAGCCAGAAATTTAGGCTTAATTCCTGAAATAGCTGACTGATATACCACCATCTACCAGAAAAACCGTCAGAGTTAACCGGGTCTCTAGAAAATAATATTCCTTGTAGCTATGGATAAACGGCTACTTTACCCACTACAAGCGAATGTAGTGGTACGTATCATACCAAGAGACCTTTCATCCACAGCCAATACACTGGCTGGCTTGCCACAATGCTTGTTGGCTAAATCCTGAACCTTGGCATCGGACATCACTGTCCGATCATATTTTACGGATATGGAGCTTGGAGACTTGTGCAAAATCTCGTATGTCCCGAATAAGCCGACTGGGGCACCTTGGCAACCGTACAAAAACACTGAAACAGTGAAAAGTATTAAGAAGTATTTTGTTGGCTTTGGTCGTATTTTAGAACTCATTTAAGTACTTCCTCATGGTCTTGAAGCAAGGTTGTCAGCACATACTGACAACCAAGGTAAAAAATAGGAAAGATTACTACTCAAGCACAATTTATCTGGCAACCCGAACACGCCCCGGCGCATTACTGACACCATGAACAGCAGGCGTATACATGGACTCCACCGTCACCGGAGGTGCCGTGTATTGTCCCGGATTCACAGCCCGGGCAATAAAATACAGCACCTGCTCATCGTCTTTTCTTAAATCCAGTGCCGCGACATAACGGTCATCCCTGAATTCCTGATACTGGACATCGATCAGCGAATGAACCGGCTCACCCTCAATACGTAGATTTTCCAGCTTCAGGGCATTTGCCAGGTTCTGATTTTCCAGCTCCAGCCCCGCAGGCATCAGGCTGACCAGCAGTGCATCGGGCACTCTCTTACTGGCCAGTACGCTGACCCTGCCAAGAATAATATCGCCTGCAGTCAACGCTTCCAGGTTATCAACCCTCTGAGCCTCTCCCTGCTTTACCCGGTAATGGCTGAGTTTTACCCGGATGCCCTTATTGATATTTTCCGGCGGTTTCCGGGGCAAACCTGTCACCGCAAAGGTAGCAAACAGCGGGTGCTCCGAGCGGTTTTCAAACCGGAGGTCACCGGTCAAATCCGCCCTTCTTATGACTTTGATCAGCTCTCCTGTTTGTTTCAATGTTTCCTTCTGCCCGGCACTGACCAGCGCTCCCTGCCATTCATCCGGCCCACGCTCACTTTCAAGCGTCACTGCTAATTGAAACAGGGCACTGCGCTCCTGGGGACTGAAGTAATGCTCCTGTCGTAAATGAGTGTTCAAAGACATCAGTTGGCTCAGGGCAGTCTTTTTAAGAGCGCCCTTTTTAAAAGAGCTCTCCTTAAGCAGGTAATGGATCACCATTGCCTGGTCTCGAATCACGGAACCATAATCCCCCAGGTACATCCCGGGTTTACGCTCAGTCGTCAGTGCTTTTTGAATCAAGCGCTCCCCTTCTTCCTGACTGCCCACCTGAATCATCGCCAGGCCCAGGTGAACACCGGGAAGGGGGGAAAGGGCATCGGCAAGTTCTTTCTCCGCCATATCACGCAGAGGCCCCAGGGAGATTTTCCCTTCCATTGCCAGAATATAGGCGGCATAAGCCCGATAAGCGAACTGATAGTGGGAAGGGGACTGGCTCCAGCGATTCACCATCAATGGGGAGCGCCGTACAACGTACTCCTTCAGCCGTTTGATCGCCGGTTCCAGCAGTGCATCCGGCACGTTATAGCCAGCCCTCCGGCTTTCCAACAGAAACTCAGCGACGTATGCCGTCAGCCAGTGCTCTTCAGAGGAAGATCGGGACCAGAGCCCAAAGCCACCGGAAGCCAGCTGCAATTCCGTGAAACGATCCATCGCCTGTTGAACCTTTTTATCCGCCTCTTGCTGATCCAGCTCCATCTTGCCAAGAAAGTTGTCAAGAAGGTTGTCAGAAAGAGCCGCTGGCGGCCCTGCCAGGGCAATGTATGGGATCGTCTTACTGGTGGTCTGTTCCAAACACTGGTAGGGGTACTCACTTAAATATTGCCAGTGTTCACCAGCCTGCAGATCGGGCAACTTTCCGACCTTAAGGCGTCCGCTCAGGGTGCGGGGCACAAGACCCGCAATCAGCCCGGGATCAAACACCAGTGATTCCCCGGCGGACAAAACGGCACCACGGGAACGATACAGCGCGGGCCTGGCATCACGAACGCCCAGTGTCCATTCACGGGTAATTGGACGGGTGATCACCTCTTGCCCGGCCTTTTGAAACTCTGTCTTTTGAAGCTCCTCTCCTTGATCACGGCTACTTTCTACGCTGCCGTTACCATCGGCGCTGGCATTCAGGGTGATGTTCGCCCTGATAACACCCTGCCCGGATGACTCTCCGGCAGCGGCCTCAAAATAGATCACTTTTCTGGCCCCCGCAGACAATACAAAAGCCTCCCCTGTCTGCTGGTCTGCCCCTTTCTTCTTTTTATCCCCTTTCTCCACCCGTTGAAGGGGACCACTGAGGTCAATATCCACTTGCAGATTCTGGTCTTCACCGGTCATGTTCACCAGGTCCATGGCCAGTGTCGCGCGGTCACCGGTTGCCAGAAAGCGGGGGGCCGATAGCTGGGCCACCACGGGAGAGGCCACCTTAACCACTTTGCTTTCTTTGCCGAAGCGGTCACCTTCAATCCCAATGGCCGTCAGTTTCAGCTCACCTTCAAACTGGGGCAGTTGCAGGGGAATGGTTGCACGCCCCTGCTCTACAGAAACCAGTCCACTGAACAGGCTGACAATATTCACTCCGGTTCTGGGCTTTTCGCCCCCACGAGTCAGATCCGCATCGCCTCCCCAACGCTGCTGGGCGGTATCGGCCAGCTTATATTCCAGAACATCATCAAACATATCCGACAACCGGATGCTGTATTGCCGCTGACTGTAGAAATAGTCATGGGGGTCCTCTACCTGGTAGCCCGTGACACTCAGCACCCCGGAATCCACCGCACTCAATGTCACCCAGGCCTCCCCGGTCTCTCCTTCCCCATCTTCCCCATAAGAGAGCGGCTTTCCTTTGCTGTCGTTTATCTGGACATTCACCTCCACCTGCTGATCCGGTCGCCACTTCTGTGGCGCATCAATGTGGACTTCCAGCTTGCGGCTGTCCCGGTCCAGGGGAAGCGGAATAATGCCAAAGCTGCGCTTGGCCACCTTTTCGGTACTTTCTGTGGGAGCCACCACAAAAGCGCTCACATACAAATCGTGTCGTTTGATCGTTGTGGGCAGGGGGAGGTCCACTTCAGCCTGACGGTCTTTCAAGGCAACCTGGGTGCTGTACAGCACCTCATTGGCTTCCAGCATCACCACCGCCGTTCCATCTGTGGGCGCTGCAATCCTGACACGGGCGGCATCACCGGAATGATAGGCCTTCCGGTCAAGAGCAAGACTGACCTGATCCGGCAGAATCCGGTTCTGGTTGTACTGCCAGTTTGAATACCAGTTTTCCCCGGCAAAGAAGCGGTAAGTGGTTTTTCCACCGGACTTCAGGTCAGTGATCTCCAGGCGATACCGTCCCCACTCCACCGGCAGCGCCAGTTCCACGGGTTGATCCGAAGTAAAGCGGGCATTGCGGGTCAGGGCCAGGTATTCATTTTCATCTCTCTGGTAATGCCAGCCCCGACTGCGGGTATAGGTCCAGAAATATTTTTCCTCTTCCCGGTAAAGCTCAACCTTTGCCTCCCCTTCAGGTTGCACCACACCATGCTGATTGACTTTCAACAGAGAAAAGGCTGCCATGGCATTCTTATCCGAGCGCCCCCGCTCAAAGTGAGGTTTCACCCCCACATAGGTTTCACGGGGCCAGAGCAGAACATTATAGGAACGATTAATGGCCCGCCCCCCGGTTTCGTATAGGCTGTACTGCAGGTGGATACTGGCCGGAACCTGCCAATGGTCAAGGTTGATTCCATCCGGCAGCCGGGTGACCCCCTCGCCTTTATCATCCAGCTCAACGGAGCCCAGCTCTTCGTAATCCACCCGGCCCTCTTCCGGAGCCCCGAAAATATAGCCCTTCAGTGAGGTCAAAGCGCCTTGATCCGCAGGAGCCGGGTCAACAAAAGCCGGATCAAAAGGACTTCCCCAGGCTCGAACCTGCAGGCTGGTTTCCAACCGGTTTCCGGCAGCAGGTGCCCCATAAAGGTACTCACCCAATACCTTGATACTGAGGTCATTTCCTCTGGAAACAGTGGCACGCCCCACAACAGCCCCCTCTTTCAGGGGCTCAAAAGAGAGCCTGAGCCGCTCTGGCAGGAACTCCTCTACCTTGAAGGAAAAGACCGTGGCCTGTCGCTCATTGCCTGGGGAAAATATTCTGGCCCGCCACTGTCCCACCGGCGCTCCAGAGGGAATGTCAAAAGAGAGTTGGTGATATCCCGCTGCAGCAGACGACACCAGCCAGCTGTTGTGAACGCTGCCATTGGGTTTGCGGACTTCCACTTTAACCGGCCCAGCCACTGGCTGACCATCATCATCCCGCTTCAAAACACTCAAGGTCATGGTCTCGCCGGGGCGATAAATATCCCTGGCCGACCAGGCAAACAGTTCATTCTGCCGCCAGGGTCTCCCTCCCACCTCAAATTCAGAAAGATCAATCCCGGGGCCCTGGTATTGAAGAACCGTTGTTTCACTTCCCCTGGTGGCAAGAATCAGGCGTGGGCCGCCATTGGAAGAAGAAAAAGAATTGGGTGAAAATGACCAGGCTCCTTCTGAATCGGTCACCCCTTCCTCACTCACTCTGGATTTGCGATTCAGAACAGCAACATTGACATCAGGCAGTAATTGCCCGGTCCGGATATCCTGGGCGATCACCCGCACCTGTTCAGGGTATTTTCGTATCTGCAGCCCGATGGACGACACCGTAAACCAGGTTTTGGCATCCACATCAAAAGCACCGGGGCGGGACAGAGTGGCAAAGTAAACACCCGGCTCACGGACAGATTCTATTTTTGTCAGGTCGATCAGGGTTCGGTGCCGACGGTTTTTTTCACCGCCCACCACCAGCCTGGCACTGTATTGATGTTCAAGGTGCTCTTCCAGATAGCGGGCCTCACCATACCGGTAATCGGAAAAGAACGGGACGATCTGCGGATCCCTGACCCGATAAAGAGTGAAGTCTGCCTCTGGAGCATTGATGGCCATCACTGGCAGGGATTCAGTATGCCCCGGCACCATGACAACCCCCTCGCTCTCAAAAGAGACCACAGGTGTCATTTCCCTGGCTTTTATCGTTTTAACCGCGCCTTCACCCAGCGCCTTGTCATTGGCCGCCCGCAGTCCGGCCAGGACTTCAACGGAATAGGAAACCCCGGGCTCCAGCCCCACATAATAAAGTCGACGCCCATCCTTGCTGAGCACCGGCTCCGCCAGCGATGGCAGTACCCGGATATAACGCGGAAACTTCTGGTCGGTTTTTAACGGTGCGCTGAACGTGATCGCCAGGGCATTCAAGGCACCGTACTCCCGCTCAGAGATGTCCTGGACTGTAAAAGCCACCTGGCTGTAATCGACGTTTAACGAGTCAGCCTCCGCTGTCCTGTCAGCCCCACCAGAATGATGGTCCGTTTTACCTTCAGACGGGCGCCCGGATTGCTCAAGGGCGGGGTTCCGCTGCTCATTCACAGCCGTTTCATTCCTGTCCTGACTGCAGCCGGAAATCATGCCCAGGGTCAGCAGCAACCCCATTACCGCAAGCATTACTGCAAGGGACAACCTTCTTCGCAGGTAAGTACAGACATTCATGGTATTAATCCGGTCTTTGATGCAGAAAAGAGTCAGAGAAAACAGGCCTGGCCGTGATGCTATCAGAGCTGGTTCAGTGACTCGAGCCCTTCCAGCGCATTCATGACATTGATCTCTATAAATACCTGGTGGATGTCCTCCAGCATATCAATCTCCACCCGGCCAGGGAGGTGCAAGGTCTCATACCAAGATGATGGAAAGACAAATTCAGGGCAGATCCAATCAAGTCAGATTTGAACAGATAAGGGGGAGATACTCCCTGTTTGAATGCTTACTTTATGCCATCGAATGTTACGATTATTTTTGATCGATCCATTTTTCTGCACTAAGGAAACCTCCTGCCGATAGGTCTATTACCAATTATTGCAAGGGATTGACTCGATGACTCCTGTTCAGTTTCAACAGCTTCAGCAAGGTCTTGAAAATGGCTTGTACCAAATGGATGAGCAAAGAGAAGTTATTGTTGGAAAAACGCAAGCAGGTCAGCAAGTTGCTATTGTAACACCAGAAAAAAATATTGGTCTGGTCAATGGCAGCAGAAGCAATATTAGCAGCGCCAAAAAAACATTCAAAGCGTTTGTGGACAAAAAACGAGAAGAATATAAACAAGCATTAGATTCACTAAAAGCGTCAGTTTCTTCAAAAGAGCAGGAATGGAAAACACTCCAGAAACGGATGAATGGCCTAAAAAAAGACGCCAAGGCCCAGGCAATGCTTACTGGAACGATGACATTTGCTGGTGGAAAAGCCTCTGACGCGGTAGCTGATGCCAGGGCAAAAACATGATCACCAATTGAACAGCGCCATCAAGAAACAGCCTGTATAATCAGGGTTTTTCCTGTCTTTCGATGTCTGCAAAAGCCCTGTTTTCCAAATTCTCCTCGCTCACTGATAAGC
>NZ_JBLYZI010000026.1:42656-59044 GCF_057680865.1 Endozoicomonas sp. Z74 | reverse complement strand
ATCATCTTCTGGATGACGGCCTCTTTCATTTCTTTGGAGTAGCGAGCCATAACTGCCTCTTTTAATCATCTCTCCATTGAAGAGAGTCATGAGTCAAAAGAGGCGACATCTATCCTGACACAGGGGGGTTCCTTCATTACCATGTTTAGCGGAACGTGAAATCTGTTTACTTTCACCAAAATCCAGGATTTTAACCGTCCCACCCTGTTCTATCATCATGTTCTCAAGTTTTAAATCCCTGAAAACGATTCCCTTACTATTGATAATCGATATTCCACGACACATCTGGCTAACAATATTGTGAATTTGTTCTGAAGAGAGGTTATCGTCAAGATCACCAAGATAATCAAAAAAATCTTTTCCAAGAATCAACTCTGATAAAACCCCTTTCAGCCTGTACTTTTCAGGCTCATCATCCACTACCTCCCTGGAAGTAACAATTTCAAATGCGCCGGTCCTGATATTTTGAACAATAGCTGCACAAGTTTCAGTCACGTTAACATCCTTGATTGACATTGAGTTCAGCTCTGAGTGGCTTAGCTTTGCTTTAGCATCATCTGATACAGAATTCAGCTCATCCATACTCAAACGTGGCTCACGATCATCAGCATCCTTGGTATCATCTGACTTGTGGGGAATTTTTAATACACAGATTTTTCTATTTAAATGATCCTCAAGAACAGCCACTTCACCAAAATGTCCTTCGCCCAATCTATCGCCTAATTTAAAATCATTCTGAACAACAAAATCCCCCAAGGAAGAGTACTCCCTATGGACATCAACTGGATAAACAGTTTTTCCAAACGCGTTGAGCTGAGCTTCTTTCAAAGCGACGCTCTTCTGGTTATCCCACAGGCTCCCTTGAGCAGTATCAAAATTGTTTACTGTATCAGTCCTATCCATAACTTCCCCCCATCCCTGTGATCAGCTGTTTTTTTTATGTTTTTAAAGTGTCAGCCTGGATTTTTCCCTGTCCATCAAGACCGCTTACTGGTTCCGAATGTACCGAATCCTACAAGGGTATGGAATAACATTCCTGTCAGTATCACTGACAAAAGGGGAGGAACCATGACAAAAGCCGGGAAAAAACACATTCCCCCTTTAAATACAATAGGTTACAAAATACAGCCATTCACACCAACTCTCCTGAGGGTTTTCCTGAGCAGTGTAACTGACTTCGAGGGCTTCCGTTCCTCTATAGTCACTGTCGACCTTTTCCTGCTCCCGGGGATGAAAGCCATAAATAGAAGGCATAATTCGTACAATTCAAGTAGAATCCACCCCTTACTGTGAACAGGCCTGCCTATCCGGTATCCCCCTATCCATGCTTCAGGGCATGGAGACAGGCTACCCTCAATAAGCTTGCCCAGGTCTGCTTGAATATCGCCCCATCCATCATCCAAAGGCAGTAAAGATGATCAATGCCTACAGTGTTCAGGAAAACCGATTTTCCATTGACCGGATCCCACCCGACCTCCCTCCGGCCAGGGGCACTATATGGCTTGATGCCGTTGAACCGGACAGTGATGAGCACCACTGGCTGACCAGTCACTTTCCCGGCTGCCTGCCCGATGAAGAGGAGCTGGGGGAAATTGAGATTTCCTCCCGGTATTTTGAAACCGACAACGGCGTTCATATACGCTCCCTGTTTCCCCACCGATCCGGCCATGAACTGCGCAACATCAATGTGGCTTTCAACCTCCGGCAGGATAAACTGATCACCCTGCAGGATGAACCCACCGGTCTGTTCCGGCTGATGAGGAACTACCTCAAAACCCAGCACATCGAAGCCCATACCCCCCTGGATGTGATTCTTGCCCTGTTTAATGCCAAGGTGGAGTATCTTGCCGATATCCTGGAAGAAATTTATGAAGACCTTGAGGAAGTGAGCCAGAACGCTGTTTCCGAAGAAACTCAGGATGTGGATGAACAGCTTCGCACTATCACCCTTCAGGAGGATCTCAATGGCAAGGTCCGGCTGAACTTGCTGGACACCCAGCGCTCCCTTCGTTACCTGATGAGAGCCTGCAACCGAATGCTCAATGAAGACCAGAAAGAAAGCATCCGGGAAATGCTGCGAGATATTGAGTCTCTGACGCCTCACACCGGTTTTCTGTTTGAAAAAGTCAATTTTCTGATGGAATCCACCATGGGGTATATCAATCTGGAGCAGAACAACATCATCAAGATTTTCTCCGTGGCCGCGGTCATGTTCCTGCCCCCGACCCTGATCGCCAGTATCTACGGTATGAACTTTCATGATATGCCGGAACTCAGTATTGAGTTTGGCTACCCCATGGCCCTGGGGCTGATGCTGCTAAGCGCTTTTGGTACTTATTTCTTCTTCAAGAGAAAAGGCTGGTTGTGACCACCAGCCCATCCTCCTCTTTTTATTGCACTGAACCTAAACCCGCTATACTAGGCACACCTCCTTTTCTCCCCCAGCTAATGAGGTATTGCCCCCATGAACATGCCCTCACGGGTACAGCAGTTCCTGACGGATCAACACATCCCCTATGACACCGTCAGCCACTCTCCCAGCCACAGCTCGGTGCAAAGCGCCATTGCTGCACAGATTCCTCTCCATAAGCTGGCAAAGGCCATTATTCTCCGGGACCAGGTTGATAATTACCTGATGGCCCTGGTACCTGCGGCCAACCGGGTCAAGGTCAGCCAGGTTAACCAGCTGACGGACTGCGTTATGCATATGGCCACTGAAAGAGAGATCAGCCGCCGCTTCAGTGATTGCCAAAAAGGGGCTATCCCGCCTCTGGGCACACTGTACAACATGGAGATGGTCTGGGATAACCGCCTGGGCAAAGAGCCGGATCTTTATATGGAAGCAGGCGATCATGAAACCCTGATTCACATTGGCCAGCAGGCTTTCCAGCAAATTGTTTCAGGCTCCCTTCACGACAACCTGTGCTCATCACCGGCACACTAGCACCTCCCGTTCGCCTCAAGCCCTTTCATCAAGCCCTACCTCATCAAGAGGCTAAGAGTCCATCATGATCGTAATATCCAAGTCGTTTATACGCCGTGGCATTGCCTGTCTGATTGCCAGCTTTACACTAGCAATGGTTAATACTGGACTGTGCTGGCTGCATGACCCAGATGAAGAAACCTACGATGGCGCTTCTGCCTTCAGTTCAGCGATTCCAGAGGTTTCAAAGGCAAAAGATGCGGAGTATTTTATGGAGTTTGAGCACATTGATAAAATCAAGGCATTGTTTGTTGGGCAGAATTACGATAAGACTTCTCTAGTATCTAACCTGTCAGGCTGCAGAAATGATGCCAATAACCTATGTGACTGGGCAAAGATAACCCAGGGAATCCCTGAAAGTGCCATCACAGTAATGACCGATCTAAGAAAGCCCGTTGAAACAGATACTATTCTCTCAAAACTGGAAGCCATGGCTGAAACCACCCATGCCAAGCCCGGCCCGCACAGAATCATTGTCAGTTTCAGTGGCCATGGCACACGCCGTATGGATACCAGTGGAGACGAACTGGATTTTATCGACGAAATGCTGGTCTGCAGCAACGGTAATATTGCCGACGACAAACTCCATAAAACGTTTGCCAAATTCAGCCCTGACACTCGCATTCTGGTATTTGTCGATACCTGCCATGCTGGCAGCATGCTTGACCTTCCCTATCGATATATTTACGACACAGCTTATCCGGGTTATACGAAGACAGTCCACACCGGTAAAGACCGTAAGATTCCAGCATCCATGCTTGTTGTATCCGCCAGCCGTGACAAAGAGACATCAGCAGATGCCTACCTTCCTCATCCTCAGGGGGAGGAAGCCTGGAGAAGTTATCAAGGTGATTTTACCAACCGGCTGATTCAAGTGCTTTCGAAACAACACTACCGAAACCTTTTTATCAAAAATCTCCCAGGCCTTTTACGTGAAATCAAAATGGATCGTGACGTACGCTATAACCTGAATCAGAACGCTGTCTTGTCATCCAACTTCCCGGTATCTGATACGATGAAACTGTTTGGCTGGTAAGCCCCCCTCACTAATCATTGTTAATATGGAAATCAATTGATAATACCATCCATGGATGGAACTCTTTTCCCAAACAAGAATCTCTATTATTCATGGTGTTGCAAATCAGACTACCACTTTTCTGATTTGCCTCCATACTCAAACTGCTGAGACTTGGTTAACTGGGGAGTCGGTTAAAGCCCTGAGGCTAAATGCCGCCAACCAGAATCAGGGCATGCTCCAAAATCCCCCTCCAAAAATAAACGGGAGAAAAATGAAACAAACACTAAGCCTGCAGAATATCATTGGAATGGGGTTCATGGTATTTGCCATGTTCCTGGGGGCTGGCAACCTTATATTCCCGCCCATGGTGGGCCAGCTGGCCGGAGAAAACCTCTGGCAGGCCGCCTTCGGCTTTCTATTGACTGGTGTTGGTCTGCCTCTCCTGGGAGTGGTCGCCATTGCCCGGGTGGGGGGCGGATTTAACGAAATCAGCAGAGAGCTGCCACGCTCACTGATTATTGCCATAGGCAGCTGTATTTATTTAATTATCGGCCCACTCTATGCCGTCCCCAGAACGGCCATGGTATCTTATGAGGTAGGGATCGCCCCCTTTCTGGAAGCACCGGGTGACTGGCAAAGACTGCTGTTCAGCCTGATGTTCTTTGTGATCGCCTGGTACCTGTCCATTCGCCCGGGAAAACTGCTGGAGTCCGTTGGCAAACTGATCACCCCAGCCCTCATCATCCTGCTGGTCATTCTGGGAGTAGCCCCTATTCTGGCACCACAGGGCACGCCGGGTGAAGCCGTAATCGGGTATCAAAATGCTCCGGTTATCACCGGGTTTCTTGAAGGCTACATGACCATGGATGCCCTGGCCGCTCTCATGTTTGGCGTCGTTATCATTACCAACCTGCGATCCCACGGCATCCATGAGCCTTCCCGGCTCTGTTACTACAGCATTACCACGGGGATCATTGCTGCCTCCGGACTGGCCCTGGTTTATCTTTCCCTGTTTTACCTGGGAGCCACCAGCAACGCGATTGCACCTGACCCGGAAAACGGTGGGCAGATTCTGACACTGTATGTAGACGCGCTGTTTGGAACTGCCGGAAAATCATTGCTGGCAGGTGTTGTAACTCTGGCCTGCCTGACCACAGCCATCGGCTGTATCACCGCCGCCAGCGAATATTTTGATGAAATGATCCCAAAACTGCGCTACACCACCATTGTCACTCTGGTCAGCATCGTCTGCGTTTTTTTTGCCAATCTCGGCCTGAACCAGATTATTGACCTGTTTATCCCGGCCTTGCTGATTCTTTATCCCGTCTGCATTGTGCTGATCTTTCTGGGCCTTTTCCGAGAGTGGATACCCAACCCCAACCTGACTTACCGGACCACTCTGCTCACCACCGGTTTTATGAGCCTGATCGATGCCTTGAAGACACGGGAATTTCCTGGACTAACCGAATTCCTGGCCCCTTTCAGCCTGTTACCCGGCTATGATGCCCACTTGAGCTGGTTACTGCCGGCCGTTGCCGCACTGCTGTTGAGCGGGCTGCTGGGTCTTATTCTGAGACCAGACACCGGTCTTCAGGGAGATTAACTTCGTGAACTGACAGTGAATTATCAAACGGAAGAATTGGCAAGCCGCTGGAGATAAAGTAAGCTTCTGTGTTTACAGTTGCCCAGGCCCTGCAGACATCCATTACACACGACAACGAGCGTGTTTTTATAAGGAAAGACGCATCAAGGCTTTACCTGTCACCCCTTAGCTCATGGGTGCAGGAGGCGCAGGCAACATTCACGGTTACCAGCGTTGAGAGGGTCTGTCAGCTCAGGCTCCAGGGTGTGACCTTTAATAACCCTCAAAAATAGTAGTGCAAGTCAGATGTTCCGCAACTTGGCCGTGCCCGCTGTTATCCTTGCCGTCGTTACACTGACGGGCTGTCAGGCAATCTTCAAAACAGGGCATTCCGAAGGGGATGCCACCCGTACCCCGCAACCGATTCCAGAAGCCAGTACACCGGACTCTGCCATGGTAACGCCTGATCCCCAGAGCAAGCCTGAATCGCCAGAAAAGACCCATTCCATCACCGTTCGCGAGAAAGTAGTCCAGATTCCAGCCCACCTGGATGGCCGGCTGATTCTCGGAATCAATGAAATGGCTACACTCCCTAACCAGAACCTTGAAATGGAGGCAAAGCTGGATACCGGGGCAGCCAACACTTCGGTGGATGCCAGGAACATCCGTTTTTTTGAACGGGACAGCAAAAAATGGGTCAAATTTGACCTCCCGCGCACCTCCAGGGGCACAATTCCCATGGAACTGCCGGTTAAGGAGATCATTCGAATCAAGCGCCCTGGAACCAGTGCCATTGAGCGTCCAGTGGTTAACCTGACACTGGCCATCGGCGATATCACCCAGCCGGTAGAAGTGTCTCTGACCGACAGAACCCGATATAACTTCCCCCTGCTGATTGGCAGAAACTTTATCAAGGACCTGGCGGTGGTGGATGTCAAACAACAGTACATCGCCCGTAAAAGCGTCATTGATACCCGTTCCAAAAAAGTGAAAGCACCGCTTGATAAAAAGTCATACACCAGGGCCATTGAAAAGCCCGTGTCCACCAAAGGGCTGGTGACTTTAGGATCAGTGGAGTACATCACTCTGGCGGAAACCGGGGTTGCGCTCAAGGCCCGTATTGATACCGGAGCCCTCACCTCCTCACTGGATGCCCGTGAACTCAGGGTGTTCAAGAAGCAGGATAAGGAATGGGTTCATTTCAAACTGCCCGACAGTACCGGCCAAATGGTGACCATTGAACAACCTGTTACCCGGTTCGTTCGGATCAAGCGCCACGGTGCGGAATCTGAACGACGTCCTGTTATCACCATGAAGGCCCGGATCGGTGACATTTCACAGCCCACCCAGTTCAGTCTTCGTGACCGTGATAACTATGAGTACCCGGTTCTGGTGGGAGCCCGCTTTCTAGAAAACACCGCAGTGGTTGATGTCTCCAGAGAATACACCTCCGCAGAGGGACGCCTGCCAAAAGAGAGAGAAAAGGAATGAAGGGTCGATTTCAACTGAGTTTTATGGTCATCTTTCTGATCCTGGCCGGGGTCGGACTGGCTCTCTACAAACATTTTGCCCTGGGTTTCCCTCTGTTGGGCCGGGATACTTCGACGGTATGGAGCATAGAAGCCTGGGTGAGTTTCAAAGCCGATGGCAACCCCGCCCAGGCCAGCCTGACGCTGCCGGATCAACAACCTGGCGTACGTATTCTTGATGAATCCTTTGCGTCACCGGGTTACGGGATTAACCAGTTTGAAGAAAAGGGGCAACGTCGGGCGGAGTGGAGCATCCGGGAAGCCCGTGGGCGCCAGGACCTTTTTTACAAAGTAAAACTGCATATTGAGCCAGGCTTTGAGCAGAAAGCAGCCGACCTGCCGGGTGAAATCATCCGCCCGGTACTGCCAGAGCCCTACCAGACCGCTGCCCAGGGGCTGCTGAAAAGGGTCAGGGAACGCTCTGCCGATTCCATCAGTTTCGCTGGTACCCTTCTGAAAGAGTTCACTGCCTTGCAGCCAAGCCAGAACACCAACATGCTTCTGGGCATGACCGAGGGAGATGAAAGCCTTCCCCAGCTGCTGGTCAGCCTCCTTCATATGGCTGATATTCCCGCCCGCGTGGTCAGGGGACTTCACCTGGAAGATGGACGACGCAGGCAACCCATTGTTGAGATGCTGGAAGTATTCGATGGTCACGACTGGCAGCTGTTTGACCCCAAAACAGGAAAAGCAGGAAACCCGGATACCTTCTTCCTCTGGCAGCGGGGTGGCAAATCCCTTCTGGATGTCATGGGAGGGGTAAGCTCCGAAGTGAAATTCTCCATCATCTCCCAGACGCTGCCCACCCGTGAACTGGCCCTTACCCAGGCGACCCAGGACAAGGCCGCTCTGGTAGACTTCTCCATCTACGCCCTGCCCCTGGAAGTCCAGAATGCCTTTAAAAACATCCTGCTGATACCCATCGGCGTTCTGATTGTCCTGGTGATGCGCATTCTTGTTGGGTTGCGAACCTCTGGAACATTCATGCCTGTGCTGATTGCCGTTGCTTTCCTGCAGACCCAGCTACTGCCAGGGCTGATTATCTTTATCTCCCTGGTCTCCATTGGGCTCTGGATGCGCTCCATCCTCAGCCAGCAGAATATGTTGCTGGTGGCGCGACTGGCAGCGGTTATCATCGTAGTCATTCTCATCATGGCCGCCATGAGTGTACTCAGTTGGAAACTGGGCATTACCCAGGCCCTCACCGTCACCTTCTTCCCGATGATCATTCTGGCCTGGACCATTGAACGCATGTCCATCCTATGGGAGGAAGAAGGCCCCAAGGATGTGGTGATAGAAGGCGGTGGCAGTTTGCTAGTGGCCACCATCAGCTACCTGCTCATGAGCAATCCTATTGTTGAACAGCTTACCTTTAATTTCCCGGAACTGATGCTGACCCTGCTTGGGCTGGTATTGCTATTGGGACAGTACACCGGTTACCGGCTCCTGGAGCTCAGGCGCTTTCAACCTTTAGCCAATAGCAGCGCTTCCAGATAGCAGGTAACTTTATGGGATTGTTAAGCAAGCTCTCGTTCACTACCCCCTCCCGGCTTCGCGAAGCCGGGATTCTCAGCATGAACAGCCGTAACCTGGATTACATCGCCCAGTACAATCCAAGGCGGCTACTGCCTCTGGTGGACGACAAACTGACCACCAAACGCATGGCAGAAAAAGCGGGGGTGGATGTTCCCAAGCTGATTGGGGTCATTGAGTACCAGTCCGATATCCGAAACCTGAAGGGGCTCCTTGAACCCCTGCAGCAATTTGTTATCAAGCCGGCCAAGGGCAGTGGCGGCAAAGGGATTATGGTCATTACCGGCCGGGATGGAGACCGGTTTGTAAAAGCCAGTGGTGACAGCCTTTCGTTCGAAGACATCAGCCGGGATGTATCCAATATCCTGGGTGGGCTCTACAGTCTGGGCGGTAAAACCGACATGGCCCTGATTGAAAGCCTGATTGTTGCTGACCCGATGTTCAACAACTACAGCTTCGAAGGAGTTCCGGACATCCGCACCATTGTATTCAGAGGCTTCCCGGTCATGGCCATGATGCGCCTTGCCACCCGGGCCTCCGATGGCAAAGCCAACCTTCACCAGGGGGCGGTAGGTGTTGGCCTGGACATCGCCAATGGCCAGAGCCTCAGAGCGGTTCAATACGATCGCCCGGTGCTCAAACATCCCGATACCGATTACGATTTTTCAGAACTGAAAGTCCCCCACTGGGAGAAAATTCTGAAGCTCTCTGCTGCCTGCTATGAAATGACCCAGCTCGGCTATCTCGGGGTTGACCTGGTCCTGGACAAAAACCTGGGCCCATTGATTCTTGAGCTTAACGCCCGACCGGGCCTGGCTATCCAGATAGCCAACGGTCAGGGCATTGAACCCCGTCTGAGCGCAATAGAACAGCTTCGTCACCATGATATTGGCATTGATGAAAGGGTCGCCTTTTCCCAGAGTCAATTTGCCATGAATTAAGGGCGATTTGATTTTATAACCCATTAACGCAGGCAGTTTTCTTCTGCCTGTTTTTTCCCAAATAAAATTGTCATAGCGAAAAAAACTGCCCCTGCCTCACTCTGAAAAAGAGTTGAAGTGAGCTGTTCGCTACAACAAGATCTGAGTCTATTCGAAAAATTGAACCGCTGAGCTTTTGAAAAAGAGATGAACCGCCACAGCCATAAGACACAATCCCATAACCACATTAAGAGCTCTCATGTGTCTGGAATCTTTCACTACAGGGGCCATTTTATCACCAGCCACTGCCCAGCTTAAAAGCGACAGGTAGCAGATCAAAAAATACACGCCGGCAAATAGGCCAAGCAGAGCGTACGAACCAGCCACTCCAAATGCCGATACACCCGAAACACAGGCAACCCAGGCTTTAGGGTTAAGCCATTGTAGTATTACTCCCTGACTGAATGAGGGACAGGACCTTTGGCCACTACTGCGGACTCCTGGTCTGGCACGGGCAATTTTGTACCCCATATATACGATGAACAGAGAGCCCGCAACGGACAAGCCATCAGCCAGTACTGGTAATTGAAAAAGAACCCTGTCCAGACCCATTCCCACCATCAGCAGCAAAACAGTGAACCATCAGCTGGCTGATTTTGCTCGTCGATACTCACAGATCGAACTAAAAATTACATACAGCGATGAACGGAAAAATCTCATCGAAGAGGGCATTGATATCGCAATCAGGGCAGGACACCTTAAAGACAGCTCATTGAAAGCCAAACCCCTGGGGGAAATACAACGAAAACTGGTTTGCTCTCCAGAGTACTTTTCAGGCCACAAACCGCCTCAGCACCCAAAAGACCTTGCCTCATGGCACTGGATAAAACTGGCAATGCTTCCTGACAAACGTACCCTGCTAAACCAGCACGGGCATGAAGAAATTATCCAGTTCCAAAGCAGGATCTGTGTGGACAAGGTCGATGCACTGGCGAATTTCGCAGCATTTGGGCTTGGGCTGGCAACGCCCCCCGACTATATGGTGAACGACCTGATCAGAAGGCAGGCACTGATTGAAGTACTGCCACAATGGCAGGTCAAGCCCATTCCCCTCTATGCTGTATGGCCCGGTAACATCGCTGAAAACAGCAATACTAAACGGCTTTTGCATTTTTTATCAGAAGCAGGTTAATACAAATAATCAGTTAACCATTTTGCCCCCGGAACTCGCTCACATATTGGATTGATTTAACCGCCGCAGAAGGGCTGGGACTTCACAGACAGGTTGTGGCTGTGTCAGAATATTACCCAGTGAGCCCTTCTTTCAGGTCAGGCTTGAAAAAGGGCGCTGGACCGGGAGCAAATGTCAGATTTCCATAACGCTGGAAATGACTCTGCCTGCGTTTAAACTGCCCTTTTGTGTTTTTACGGAAGATTGGCTGTTTTCTGCTCAAGGTTGTCTGGCTGGTCTCTGAGGGATCTGCATCTCCAGGAAGGAGAGTATCGCTTGTTTAATCGACAAACCAGGCTCCAGACTGACGACTGTCGTGAAGTACAGTTTGCCTGCCCTTTTTTCATGGGCAAGGGTGACGTAACATCTGTTTTTTTCACTGATGGTGTGGGTCAAGGCAGCACTATAAAGCGTAATGGAATTTCACCCTCGCCAGGGATGACGAATAAGTTGTTTGCCACTCTTGTCTCACAGTTCACACTTTTCAAAGCCCTTACTTCAAGGGCTCTCCAGCCACTTTCCAGGCACCAGGCCAAACCAGGACAGCTGCTGCTGACACTCCTGCTACTGACAGCCTTTCAAGCCGTAGCCCAACCGGTCTACCTTGGCGGCGACGCGGCAATCCAGCTATCGGAACTCAGTCCCATAGCGCCTCCACCCGCCATATTCAAAAACTCATCAACAGAAACCATCTCCCCGGGGACAGACGATCACCACCACTGGTACCGACTGGATGTCAGGCTTTCCAGTTTTTCCCAGGCAGACTGGCTACTGGTGTTTCGCCAGGTACCCTACCAGAAACTGGATGTTTTTGTTCCTTACGCCAACGGTTATCGCCTGAGAAAAATGGGGATGAATGCCTCTTTTTCCAGAACAACCCCCAGCACCCTGAAACTGGATCAGCATCCCGGTGAACTGAAAACCTATTATCTACGCTACCAATCGGTTTCTCCCAATCGCCTGGCACCTGAATTCTGGCCAGCCTATGCCTATTTTCAGGAAGTGAGCGAGGAAAAAAAGGCATTAAGCTCCATACAAACCCTGCTGATCGTTGCCCTGATTTTTATCTTCACCCTCACCTACCGAAACCGGACACCGGCTCTTTACCTGCTGATCAGTCATATGCTGGCAGCCAACGTCCTGATCATCATGTGGCAGGGCGAAATCTTCAGAACCCTCTCCTGGCTGGGTGACCCGGGACACTGGCTGATTTTGATGACAACCCTGGTTCTGGTAACCGGCATCATCAGCTACAGGACTCTGGCCCTGCTCCCCATTTATGCCCCTACGGCAGATCGGGTGATCCTGTCTCTCAACACCCTTTCCATAGCCATGGTTGTGTATTTTCTCAGTGCACCGGATAGCAGCCAGCCCCTGGTGATTCTGGAGCTGGCCGCCATCACCCTGCTGGCCTGTTTCGCCCTTGTTGTGCTGGCAAGTGGGTACTGCCTATACAACGGCATTAAACCTGCACGACTGGCAACACCTTCAGCGCTGGTGATGCTGCTGTTGCTTTCCCTGTCATGGCTGGTTGAACCCTGGCCCAGAAGCCTCCCCAGCTACCATGAAATTCTGCTTCTGTCCCTACATGCCGCTTTACTGCCTCTGTTTTACTGGCAAAGCCATCAACAGAATCTGCAGCATGCCATGGCGATCAGTGCCATCGCCCCGGCCAGCCGGAAGCGCCGTATTTTTGAAGCGGCTCTCAGGGAACATCTGCAGAAACCGGAAGCCCCCCTGGCAGAAGCGGACATCCCGGAGCGGATACTGTCCACTTTTGAAGATGTGCTCCCGGGAATTCCCGTTATGATCCTGATCCATGAACAGGATGACTGGCATATAATGGGAGACTATTCAAAAGCCGCTGAAAGCCTGAGAAGCCAGTTACCGGCCATTGAAGATGAGCTTTTTCATGTGGTTACCTCAGGGGTTGAGACCAAAATCAATTTCAAGGATCGGTACGGCAGCATCTACTGGGTCTTTCCCCTGAGCATTGAAGATGGCCACAAAACCCTGCTGGTGCTCTCTCCGCCTCGCCATCACAGGAATTCAGCCACCTGGCAGACGGCCTGCGACATCAGCAGCCATGCCTGCACCCTGTTCCAGGCCAGCCGCCAGTCCCGTTTCTGGCGACAGCAGGCCAGCCTGGACGCTCTGACGGGGTTGTTGAACCGCCGGGCCTTCTGCCAGGAAGCAGAGCTCATCCTCACGCAGTCCGCTGAACAACAGCCTACTCCCTCCTGCTGCGCTTTGTTCATTGATATTGATAATTTCAAACAGTTAAATGATCGCTTGGGCCATGCCCGAGGAGATCAGATACTGAAACGAACCGCTTCCACCTGCCGCAGCACACTCCGCCAGGAGGACCTGCTGGGCCGGTACGGTGGGGAAGAGTTTGTGGCCCTGCTACCCAACACTGAGCCCTGGCAGGCCTTTCAGGTAGCGGAACGCATACGAAGTAACATAGAAAAAGAGAGCGGTCTGTTCAAAAATACCGCCATCACCCTGAGCATTGGACTGGCGGCCCTCTCAAGCCGGGTATCCAGCCTTGATCAGCTGCTGGAAGATGCGGATACCGCCATGTATCAGGCTAAACAACAGGGAAAAAACCGGACCGTGGTCAGCACGGCCCTTTC
This sequence comes from Endozoicomonas sp. Z74, assembly GCF_057680865.1. NCBI lineage: Bacteria > Pseudomonadati > Pseudomonadota > Gammaproteobacteria > Oceanospirillales > Endozoicomonadaceae > Endozoicomonas > Endozoicomonas sp. Z74. The sequence continues at coordinate 45,612 of NZ_JBLYZI010000026.1, read as the reverse complement.
TCATCTTGAGGATGCCCGCTTGCCTTTACCCTGACAGCACAAATGCCCATAGCAAAATGTTGTGTACTGCCAATAGCGCCAGTCATTAAAACTTCTGGCGGTATGACAGTGTCATGGAATCACTGCCACTCTTCTGCCCGGTAAGGCCGATATAATTAAGGCCGATCAGCTTATCATTTCCAGCGCCAAACAGACGGTTAAAACCCAGCCCATAATAAACCGCTGTCTCTGTGCTCTCAGTCAATGGCGTGTTTGGCCATTGGTAACGGCCATTATCAATGCCCTGGTCATGCTGACGGTCATGGGTTCTCTGGAGGCCCACCTTGGCACTCAGTTCAGTGGGGGCACTCAGATCCGGCAGAGTATGCACAATACCGCTTCCTATACGGGTTGTTAATCCCTTCTGCCGGGAGGCATCCAGATGACGGGAGCCAGATGTCGAGCCCTCATCATGACCCGCAATATCACCCACCCGGTAGCCCACATAACCTTCCGGCACCAGCCGCATGCCCTGGGCCACCTCATCCAGGAAGATACTGTAGCTCAGCTGGGCATGGGCAGCCCACTCATTACCAGTGGGGTTGCCAGTCCATTCATACTGACGGGTTTTCAACCCGACCCAACCGTAGGTCAGCATGGCATCCAGGGACCAGTGATCATCACTCCATGAGAGAAAAGGGCCCAGTCGGTATATCTCTCCGTCAGAACCACCGTCTGAAAAGGTCATACGTACCTTCTGAACGCCCAGCATTCCACCCAGCAAAAAGCCATTTTCCAAGGTCGAAAACAGGCCAAATTCAACGCCTTCGCCCCGGTAATCCTGACGCAGTCCCTCTACAGGCTCCAGATGCCCTCGGAAGGCAGAACCCTGACTGTAAAAATACCACTGGTTCTCTTCCAGCCCTGTTAGAAGACGATTCCCACTGGCATCCACCACCGTGGGAGCGCTGTCCTGAAAATCTCGGTCCAAACCTGCAAAACCGTTCTTCATGGATGACATGATATCGCTGTGGAGAACCCAGCCCATATCACCGGAGCGCTGCAAAAATGGATTGTTGACCAGGACATTTGGAGTGCCTGATGATTGAAGCTCGGCCTTCAGCTTTTCGATAGAGGCAAATATCTGATCAATCATCTGTGATCTCGTGAATGCCCCACTCTGTATAGCTTCACCAATTTCCGGATTATCATGCATGTCTTTAACGAAACGAGCAATAGCCATTACTTCTATATCAGGCAGGTCTTCAGTTTGCTTTTTAGCCTGATAGAGGCTTTCTATTTCTGTTTCAAGTTGAGACCACCTTTTTTTCTGGTTATTGTTTAAATAACCCTCATTCATCATTGTGTTTTTGTTGATTCTGAACTTTGGTTTTCCCGCACCTGAAGAATCAGATGTAAATGTCGTGGCCGTAATTCGAGGAGAATCCGGTTCTGAGGACGTTGTTGATCCCCCTCCGCACCCATTCAGCATAATTATCGAAAAACACACCCCCATGAAACGTCTGGCAATTCCCATGTTAACCCTCCTTCCTATACTACCCTTCAATCAAAAATAAGGCTCGAACACGCTTCTGCTGCGCTATTAATTTCAGGCTTTTCAATGCAGGTTTTTCTGTTTATCTGGATCTGCTTTTGTCTATTGATGCTCAAAAACTCACTCAAGAAGCTTGATAACAACCTTGTTATGTCTGAGCAGTCAAAAAGCAGAAGACAGCTACATTGAATACCGGTCTCTTCTTTGGTTCCTGAAAAAAGTAAAAAGTTCCGTTCAGTACTGAATTTCCTTTCCGATAACTCATAAACCTGCCGAAGGGGCACCCGCAAAGTCACAGTAACTCAGACAGTCATGAACAGAAAAAACCGTCCAGTACGAACCATGAAAAAGTCTATAGAGCCAGGGGTAGCAGGATTCTCGTAGCCAATAAGGCGGATAACCAGGGCCTCCCCTTTTCAATCTGAATCACCGAAAACAAGCGTTGCGGAGCAACCCGCGGCAAGCGCTTCACACAATGAGAATATGGAATGCTGGACTGCACCGGGAAACGTATAACTACATATAGGGAATTACAGACGGAGCTGAATAGAATAACAGCAGAACATAGCTCCTCCTCAGGTCTGCCCCCAATGTCAAAAGCCCCCGGCCTTCACAACAACAAGAAGCTGGACCCCAAACAACTGGAAAACGTTGATCTCCAGCTGGAGGAGCGTGGTCTTCGCTGGCTGGAAAAAGTGGCCAGAGCCCCCCACCAGGAACCCTGGAGTGTCACGATTCTTCAGTATGCCTGGACCGCAGGGCCAGTTACACTCCTTGCCGCCTACTTTGGCTACTACCTGGCCTATGGGCAGGTTATGCCCCTGGAAAGAACCTTCTACTTCATCGGATACTCTATTATTGCCGTGGCCATGGGTATCGGCTTCCGGGTGTTTCATAACACCACCCATGGTCGCCAGGTGGCCAAAGACAAAAACAACCTGCTCAGCCTGATCGACCAGATTCCGGAACTGATTTACCTGGTACGGGACCTTGGCCAACGAAACCTCTCGGAAGAAGCCCGCCGTATCCATTCAGCGGGTATCCTGCTTCGAAAACTCGACCTGGGTCCTGAGTGGGTCGCCACCGCCATTGAGGACCTGACCGGCAACCACAAGCTGGCCAGACAGGCGGAACGCATTGAAATTTTCCGCAAGGCCGGTCTCTACAATCGGATGCGGGACCTGATCGAAGAAGCCAGGGAAGAGACCGAAGAGGCTTTCCACACGCTTAAGGAAAACCACCCCCGAACCGCTGAGGCCCTGAAAAAGCGATTAAGCGGTGTCGTGGCAAGACCCCATCACGGACAGAAACGGGAGCCTCTGTTTATTGAGCGGATTCTTTCCGCCATAGAAGAAGGCAATGAAAACCTGATGACCCTCCACGATGTGGAGGAGATGCTGACCCTCTGTTTCGAGCTGATCT
>NZ_JBLYZI010000026.1:0-42646 GCF_057680865.1 Endozoicomonas sp. Z74 | reverse complement strand
ATCTGTGGCCGTGAAATCGCCTATCTGAAAATAGAGTACACCGGCCACTGGAACCTGGCCCGTGCTCTGGACAAGCTGGAAGAAGAAAGAAACGACTTCAGGATCAGCCGGGCCCGGGTCTATTCCCGTCTGAAGGCCCTGAACAACTACCTGAACAATACCGGCATTCCCTCGGACATAGCCAGTGGCCATGGCCTCAGTACCCATAAATTGCTGGCCACCGCCACAAAATCACTGGACGCTCTCAGCCATCAGGTCAGGGATGCCCGGCAACTGACCCTGAAAACCCGAAAACACGTGATGGCGCTTAACCTGAAAAGCCAGCAGCTGGAAAAAGCACTTCAGCTTTATAATGAAAGCCACCGGGCCTATCTAAAGCAGGGTCGGGACAGCCTGCAGCTCAAGAGGGCACTGAAAAGCTGGCAGAAGCTGTCCAGCAAATACCAGAACCAGAACAACGAGAACCTTAAGCGAAGCCTGACCATCTCGGAACAGACCATCCTGCTGGATGACGAAGACAAGGCCGCCGTTGCCCTGCGTATCCGTGACTTCCTGAGTGAACAGCGTTTGCGCCGCGACAGTGTCAGGGATGAGTCCCCCCTGCCTTCTTCAGAAAAAGACCTGACGGAAGCCAGGGCCCGGGACCTGGCCATTGAAATTGCCACCATCCTTGACCCCTATATTCACTTGCATGATCCACAGATCCAGCGGGCCATAGAAAGTGCCAATGCCACCAGTCTGGCCAATATTGAGCCGGGCATGAGTGCGCGGACAAAAGCGGCCCTGGGAGAAGCCATGGCTGGAGCCGTGGATAAAAATCTGGCCACCAACGCGGAGAAACTGGCTCAGAACCTGATCCGTTATTACCGGGTTCCTTTAAGCGACCGAACCATCGACTTTTTGGTCAACACCTATCAGGCCAGCCGGGAGCGGCTCAAGTTTATTGCCCGCTATGAAACCCCTCTCAGTGCCCGTTACTCCCTGGACAACGTCTCCGCCATGGAGGTTCCCCAGGCCAGAGAGAGCTGGCAGATCGATCTGTACAACGCCCGGAAAACCATCAACCGTTTCAGTCTGAAATCCACCGGTTAGGGGCATTGATCCATAACGAAGCAGCGTTCGTATACCCCATGCAAAATCCTGTTTATCAAAGAATGTCAGGAGTTAACAGCCTTTGCGGTTTACCGAAATATACCCATACAGATAAACCACGTACCATCCTTGGTTCGTTCTTTATCAGGCATGGCTTCTGCTGATGGAATCCTGGTTCAGGGGAGCACCCGTCTTGTTCAATCCGGCTTTTTTCTCGTATAAAAACAGTGGTGACCAGGAACCGGTGTACTGGCTGAAGCCCGGATAACCCTCTATGATGCAGTAGTCAGGCGTAACTCCAAAAATATTATGTGGAGGAGTCTTATGATTCTGGAAGAAGTCATAGATCTCTCGCGCTTTCAGTTTGCAATCACTGCGCTCTATCATTTCCTATTTGTCCCGCTAACGCTGGGCATGACCTTTATATTGGCCATTATGGAGTCCGTCTATGTTATGACGGGCAAACAAGTCTACAAAGACATGACCAAATTCTGGGGGAAGCTCTTTGGCATTAACTTTGCCATTGGAGTGGCCACCGGTCTGACCATGGAGTTCCAGTTCGGAACCAACTGGTCCTATTACTCTCACTATGTAGGGGACATCTTCGGAGCGCCTCTGGCCATTGAGGCCCTGATGGCGTTCTTCCTGGAGTCCACCTTTGTGGGCATGTTTTTCTTTGGCTGGGGCCGCCTGAGCAAAGTTCAGCATCTGGCCTGTACCTGGTTGATGGCCATTGGCACCAACCTGTCAGCCCTGTGGATTCTCATCGCCAACGCCTGGATGCAGAACCCGGTGGGTGCCGAGTTCAATTTTGAAACCATGCGCATGGAAATGACCAGCTTTGCGGACCTGGTCCTGAACCCGGTGGCACAGGTTAAATTCATTCACACCGTGGCTGCCGGTTACACCACGGGCGCTATTTTCGTCCTGTCCATTTCAGCCTACTACCTGCTTAAGGGCCGGGACATCGGCTTTGCCCGCCGTTCTTTCGCCGTCGCCTCCGGGTTTGGTCTGGCGGCCATCATGTCCGTTATTCTGCTGGGTGATGAATCCGGCTATGAACTGGGCGACGTCCAGGAAGTGAAGCTGGCGGCCATTGAAGCGGAATGGGATACCCATGAAGCCCCCGCCAGCTTTACCGTGCTCGGCATCCCCAACCAGGAAGAGATGCGCACCGATTTCGCCATCAAGATCCCCTATGCCCTGGGCATTATCGCCACACGCTCTCTGGACGAAGAAGTCACCGGCATCAAGGATCTGATTGACAACAAAGTGGATCGGATCAAGAGCGGTATCGAAGCCTATGAGCTTCTGGAAAAACTGAAAAACGGTGAGGACACCCCGGATAACCGCGCCGCCTTCCAGGAGGTAGTGGATGATCTGGGTTACGGCCTGTTGCTGAGCCGTTACACCGATGATATTCCATCCGCCACCGATGAACAGATCCGCCAGGCTGCGGAGGATGCCATTCCCACCGTGTGGCCCCTGTTCTTCGCCTTCCGGATCATGGTGGGCTGCGGGGTCCTGATGCTCCTGCTGCTGGTCACTGCCTTCTATAAGACCGCTCGCAGAACCGAATACAAGAGCCGGTTCTTCCTCAAGCTGTGCCTGTGGGCCCTGCCCCTTCCCTGGATCGCCAGTGAGATGGGCTGGTTCGTAGCGGAATTTGGCCGCCAGCCCTGGACCATTTCCGGAATACTGCCCACCTATCTGTCCGCCTCTACACGTACCGTGACGGACCTTTATCTGAGTATTGCCGGCTTCACCCTGTTCTATGGCATCTTTGCCGTCATTGAGATCTGGCTGATGATCAAGTTTGCCAAGCAAGGGCCCAGCAGCCTGCATACCGGCCGCTATCACTTCGAACAACATCAACGGGCGTCCTCAGCGGGCGATTCCATAGAAAAAACCATCCAGGGACAGGCGTAAGGAGGAGTCACAATGGATTACGAAATTCTCAGGCTCATCTGGTGGGTCCTTATCGGTATTCTGCTGATCGGTTTTGCCATCATGGATGGTTACGATCTCGGTACTGCCAATCTGCTGCCCTTCATGAGCAAAAACGACACTGAACGTCGAATCATGATCAACGCCGTAGCCCCTCACTGGGACGGTAACCAGGTCTGGCTGATCACCGCCGGTGGCGCCATCTTTGCGGCCTGGCCAACGGTCTATGCCACCGCGTTTTCCGGCTTCTACTGGGCAATGGTTCTGGTGCTTTTCGCCCTGCTGATCCGCCCCATGGCCTTTGATTACCGCTCCAAGCTGGAAGATCCCCGCTGGCGGAATGCCTGGGACTGGGGGCTGTTTGCCAGCGGTGCCGTACCTTCTCTGGTGTTCGGGGTTGCCTTCGGTAATTTCTTCCAGGGCTTTGAGTTTGAACTGGATGGCTACATGCGTTCCAGCTTCACCGGCTCATTCTTTGACCTGCTCAACCCCTTTGCCCTGCTCTGCGGCGTAGTCAGTGCCGCCATGCTGACCATGCACGGAGCGGTCTGGCAGAAGCTGCGCTCCGGTGACCCCATTCGGGAGCGGGCAGCTGCCGTTTCCCGCTATGCCGGCATTATCACCCTGGTAGCCTTTGCCCTGGGCGGCATCTGGGTGGCCAATATGGACGGGTTCCATATCACCAGCGTGATGGACACCAATGCTCCCTCCAACCCACTCACCAAGTCAGTGGAACTGGTCAACGGCATCTGGATGCATAACTTTGTGAAGTACCCGCTGATGATGGTGGCACCGGTTCTGGGCTTTGTGGGCACCCTTGGGGTGATCGCGTTGTCCGGCACCCGGAAAGATGGCCTGAGCTTTACCTGCTCAGCCCTGGCCCAGGCCGGAATCATCATGACCGCCGGATTTGCACTGTTCCCGTTTGTGCTGACCTCCAGCACCAACCCATCCTTCAGCCTGACCCTTTGGGATGCAACCTCCAGCTATATGACCCTGGCCATCATGACCGCCGTAGCGGCCCTGTTTGTTCCCATCATTCTCGGCTATACCCTCTGGTGCTTCTACAAGCTCTGGGGCCGTATGACCGCAGAACAGATTGAACAAGAAAGTCATTCCTTGTACTAAGAGAGGGAACAGAACAATGTGGTATTTTGCATGGATTTTAGGCGTATTACTGGCCTGCGCTTTTGGCATCATTAACGTCATGTGGTATGAATTTCATTCAGACCATTATGATAATGAAATCAATGAGTTAGAGTTAGATAGAAAAAGATAGGGGACATTTTTAGTGTCCCCCGCTAGCTGTTTATAGTGCTTTATCGTGCTGAATGAAGCCTGAATTAAGCCCGCTTGTTTTGCGGGCTTTTCTATAGTGTCACCGCCTTCACAACCGCCCCGGATACACCTCAACATCCAGCACCTGGCCGGTGGTGGTGTCGTAGTAGCAGGCGTAGATATGGTTTTGCCAGGCACCGTATCCATTCTGGAACTTGATTTTGTCCCCCACGTATTTGACGTGGCCTGCCTCCTGGTCTCTCCAGATGGCTCGGCTGAACTTGGCGTCAAAAAAACCGTCGGTCCACTCGTGGTCGTATTTGGCGAAACGCTCTACCCGGTCATCACACTGGATACTGGCTTCGGTCAGGTGTCGGTCACCCCAACACTGGATGCTCTCCCGGCACGCTTTCTCTTCCTGCTGTTTCTTCAGCTCCGCCAATCGGGCTTCTTCCTCTGCCCTGGCTCTTTCTTTTTCCTTTTCCTTTTCTGCAGCAGCTGTTTTTTGCTTCTGAATGTATGCAAGATACTCTTGGTAATCCTGGTAATTATCAAAACCAACACTCAATGCTTTCTGATGTTCCGAGGCATCTTTGAAACCAAGGGCAATAGCCTTACGCTCATTTTCATCGTCAATGGCCTGGCCAAGAAATATGGATGAAAATATAAAAAGGCCGACCAGTGACCACGCCCGATGTTTGGTCTGCATTGCAGAACCTGATTTTTCATATGCAAACTTTCTTACCGGGGGAAGCAAAAGCCCTGACATCATCAGAATTGCGACAGCTGCACTGAGCGATGTCCACAAAGAGAAAATACCCGCCAATAGAAAAAGCACACCAAACACCCAGTTAAGGGTGGTCATCAATAGCTGTTTCATCCCTGTTTCCGATTATTGTTGTGGGTGAAGCCGATATCCTGCCAGATAAGCATGGTAGCGAACAATACTGCCGATCAATGCCTTTCCATGCCTGCTTTAGCCCTCCCGCGTCAGAGACTACACAAAGTATGCCAATAATTGGTATGATTTTCTGCTGATAAAAACAACAGGAAAAAAGGGCCAATGAAGGCAGAGGACTATCAGTCGGGAACCTTGCGCAGAGCTGCCTTGTGGTTTGTCCGCCTCAATAAACGTAGGTTGGTAAGTAACGGCGTGAGGCCTTTACTAATGACAACCATCCCTGCTCTCGGGCTGGCTATGACACGTGAGAACATGATTGATCGGCTGAACCAGTCTTTATCGTTTCTCAGTGAAGAAAAACGAGGCTTCATAACCAGCTGGTTTGCAGACCCTCTTTTGACCATTTTCGCAGTGCTGGTGTCAGTCTGGCTGCTCAAGTTTATATATAGCGTGATTGAAGACTATGCATCCGCCAGCGATGTCAGCATGGTTGAACTAATAACAATCAGCGAAAATATCAACAAAGTTGTTGACTTTAAGGTAAGAAGAATTACCGCAAAGTTACAGTATCAGTCTGGAAACATCATGGATGTTTATGACAATCAATTCCACCAGGATCAGATCGGAATGCTCTGCTCTGGGATCAAGTCCGTTTTTGAGCAAATATACCCCAACATAACGTTCCGTCTCTCCCTGGCGAGAGTGGTAGATGGAAAGCCTGATCAGTGGCTATATCTTGACCCTCACAGAGTGCCCAAAACAACGCCTGCCCAGCTACAAAACCCCAGCAGTGCGGCAATGAGAGCCATTGAAAAAAGAGGGCTTCATATTGTAAGCTCTACAAAAAAAGAGCAGGCACGAAAGAATAGAGGCTATATTAAAGCTGGTACTACCGAAGCCGACACTTCTTTACTGTGCTTTGGGATTAGTGATAGCTTACGGGGTGAGACCATTTATTTGCTCTCACTTACGGCCAAAAAGCCGGGAACCTTTCAAAAAGGACAATCAGAACTTTACGAGGATATAATCCGGCAGTTCACTAGCAGGATCTGCCTTGAGCACCTTTCTCAAGAACTGAGGGCTTCTTTCGATGAAAGATAAAAACAATAGAAAAGCCGAACAGACAGTTGCATTCACCTTAAGTGAAGAAGCTAAAAAAGTTATCGCTTCTTTTCAGAAGAGCTCCGTATCCCGAGACATTAAACGCAAAAAACGACTACTACGAAAATTCGGATATCAGTCCGTTTAACCAGAAGCCCGCCGTCCAGCGGGCTTTTTCATACTCACCCATGGTTACGCCTGCCCCAACATCTTGCTCTTATCACTGCTACTGCGAGTGGTGCCCACCCAGTATGTGACCGATGCGCCCCAAAGGGTAACGGCCTGGCCGAAGAGCATGAACGCTACATCCTTGTTGCCTTCTGGCAGTTCCAGATTGAACAGGGCCAGCAGCAACACACCCACAATCAGGGTCATCATCACCGTGATGATAGCGGGCATTTTGCTGTCTTTGTGGGCAGAGCGGGCGTTGGCCTTGTCGGCCAGTTCGACCTGAAGGGTTTTGAAAGTGGTTTCCCGCAAGTGCTGTTCGTTTTCGGTCTCGAACCGCTTTAGTTCGATGAGCGCTTCAGGGTTGTCCTGGATGGCTTTGGCCACGGCTTCGGGTTCCGGGTCGGTGCCCAGGGCACTGGCCACCATGCCGCCAATGCGGGCACCGCCGGGACCTGCCAGTAATCCACCCACCAGGGGTGCTGCCCTGGATATCAGTTTGCCAACAGCGCTCCAGTCCATATCAGTATTCCCTCAGTTCCCAGTGTTGTGGATCCCAGCCGTTGGCTCCCCAGAGTCCACCCCAGTGCAGGACGATATTAGCCGGTACGATTCCAGCAGCTTTCATGCGGGAGAACTGGTCAAACATCTGCTGAGCGAAATGGTTTCGGGCTTTAGGCAGGTAGGAGGGGTCTGCCAGTTGTCGGTTATAGCCAACGGGTTCAATGTCCAGGGCTTTGCCACTCTGGTGATAAGAGAGCTGGTCTACCCCATCGCATTTTGATGCACCCCGGCTGAAGATTTCAGCCTGTTCCTCAACGGTTCTGACGCCTCCCATCCAGGGGATGGTCATATCGTAAGCTGAACGGGCCAGTGCTTCTGAAGCACATCGGGTCAGCATGGGGTCTACCCCCTGCATGCGCCGTTCGGAGCGGGCACCAAACTTGAACATCACTTTCCCCCTTTGCGAATGCTGTCCAGAAACGCTTTTGGATTTTTCTTCCACTGCTGACCCAGCTGAATCAATCCTTCCACCAGTTCCCGGCTGAGCAGGCTGGCGACACCCACCATGGCATTCTTGGCACCGTCCGAGATGGCCACACCGGACAGGGCTTCCCCCACCAGGTAGGCCACAAAGGCGGCTACAAACACCGCCCGGAGAACGGCAATAAAGGTGATGTGTCTGGCGTCCATAATCAGGCGAACAACGGCAGCGCCTATTGCGATAGAAACGGTCAGAGCCCTGGCACTGAGTTCACTGTTCATGTCATCCATTTACGGCACACAGCTGTGGGGGTTAGTCCTGTTGCCATTGTAAAAAGGACGACGCCCGCAGTACGCAGGCGTGGTTCATGGGGAGTCACAAAGGGTCACGGCAAGTGAGGGGGAGTTATGGCAGGTTGTCAAAGGCTTCCTGGAACTGTGTGCTGGCATCAAACGCCTTGAGCTGGTCGGTGGTCATAGCCGCAACTTGCTGGGCCAGCTGGGCCTCTATTCCGAACAGGCTCTGGACATAAGTGTCCATGGCTGTGGCAAGGGCAACTGCATCGGGTTTGCCGTTCAGGGTCAGATATTGGTTTGGCGCAGTTTTCCAGTACACCGGCACATCTTCGGCACGGATGCCTTCTGTGTAACCGGTGATGACCGCAACAATATTGCCCTGGTCGATTTCTGTGGCTTCCACCTGGTGCCCCTGATAAGCAAAGCCCTGAAGCCGATGGCGGTTGCGTTCAGTTTTCAGAGCTTCCAGCGCCTGATCACAGTAATGCTTCTTCTCCGCTTCCAGATCAATAACCCAGCTCTGGCTAGATTCAACCCAGTTATCAAACGGACTACCCGGCTTCAGGTGGGTTAGTGTTTCCGGTAACTCTCCCAGCTCACTGTGCTCGACTGGTTGGCCGTCAGCCTTTTGATAAACCGTGCCGGTATAGTCCTTTACAACCTCCCAGTCATCATCGGTTTCTGTGACCAGAACCGTCTCATTCTCTCCTGCTTCCGGGGGCGCGAATGGCAGTGTGTTGGCCGGTGCTGCCGACTGGTTCACCGGGTCGAGAATACTGGCCGGGATTGGGCATGGGCCAAGATAACGGCGGGATTGGCGGTCAAAGCTGTGGTGGATAGTATGAGTCATGGCGTCTCTCGTTATTTGAATGTGTAAGTGGGGAGAATGGCGATGTTTTTCGGTCGAGTTTCTGCGTGATCAACCAGATACGTGGAGTCACCATAATTTGTTACAGACCGCCCAGAAGAGCTTGTCAGAGTCCCCCCTCCGTAATAACCAAACCCGTACGGATCATCATTTGAGATTGATGGGTGCCAATGGTTTTTTAAATCATCTCTCTGCCAACTCCCCGCCACATTCCCACCAACGCGAGAGGCCCTATCCGGGTCATACAATCCTGCCAAATCCAGAAATCGCGGAAACACTCCGGTTACCAAATTTCCGGGCCGGAACGTTGTAGAGCCATTCCCCGAGCTAAAAAACGCCTCCCGATTGGCCTGCTGCCAGACACTATCGCTGACCATGGCCCCACTGCTTTCGATGTACTGCCACAGCTCCGGATAATCCGCCCGGTTCAGCTCTTGGCCCATGGGTACCAACTCATTGGGTGCTAAAGCAGGCAGGTTAGCGGGATCAATAATACGAAGATTGAGTTTGCCTACGGCCTGACTGGCGCTCATGGCCTGAATCGCCTTCAACAATTGGTTGGTCTGGCTTTTGTCCAGGTTGTCCTCGCCGATCACACTGACCAGCTCTTCCTGAAGGCTGTTCAGCCAGTCCGGTGTAATCACCGTGGCAGGAATGCCCGCCTGGGGGTTGCCGCCGGTAAAGCGGTTGTCACTGGTGGCGCCTGGGCCATCAATTCGATGCATGGTGGTTCTCCGTTTTTTATTGTCCTGCTGTAGTCCAGTTATTGTCCGTACTGAAACAGCACCACTTTATGGGCCTGATTGAGCCGTCGAAACAGGCATTCCAACTGGCCACTCTGCCAGCTGGTCAGGGCTTCACCGGCCACGCTGCGCCCTGCTGTGGCCTGATGGATGGTCAGGCTGTCGGGCATGTTTACCTGCCAGACAAAATGCCAGTCTGCCCCGTAGCACCGATCGCCCGCTGTCGCCATGCCTGCCTTTGGCTGGCTGAACTCGGTAATGGTGATGGTATGCCCCAACCGGTCGGCCAGCCGAAGATAAAAAGCTCGGGACTGATCCCCCACTTCCGCCAGTTTTTCCACCAGGGCTGAACGACGCTGCTCCAGTGTTTCAGGGGTGCCACCGCAATCTTCCGGCAGACCCGCTGCCAGCTCCCACTCCGGCAGCAGTTCCGATGTTGACTGGGGCAGCGCATTGCTGACCAGGTCCTCTGCCCTTCGATCCACCCGGGCGAAGGCGTTTGCCAGACCTTCCACCAGTTCATTCAGGGTGCTGCCCTGGTCGGTATTCCAGGCCAGACCTCTGGGCAACAGTTGCCGCAGTTGCTCGGCATAGCGACTGGCTCGATCTACTGCCATGTCACCCCTCCATAAGTGGCCATGGCCCCTTCTGCCGGCGTAATATCATCCACCGGGCTGACCAGATCGTGGTCGGTTTCGCCATTGGCCACAGAAATTGCTTCCCGGATCAGGCTGACCGGCACCACGCCCTGCCCGTTGCCGTCTTCCGGTTTCGCTTCCCGGTAAAACAGGTCTTTCAACTCCGCTTCAATAGCGGCCCGCACTTCCGGGGTGTCCGGCTGCAGGTTGGCAATGGTGATGGTTTGAGGGTCTGCCACCGGCGCGTAGATGTAGCGTTCTTTCATGGCTACCGGGCGCACGGCGTCTATGTGTTCCGTGACGGCGGTCACCAGTGCAGTGTCGGGTATGGGGTTGTCGGGATCCGTTGCGGTAAACGTGAGAGAAACACTCCCCAGCCCCATCTTGTTGGGGTAACACCAGGCTCGATCCACCCCCGGCACCTCCCGGGCCCAGCATTCGTAGTCGTCAGGGTTGCCACCCCGGGCAGGCTTGCGAATACGCAATAACAGCCGCTCTCGCAGGGCGTCATCGTTTTCAGCGTCCATGCCGCCGGTAATCGCCCCGGGGGTCACCACTGCTTCGGCCTGTACCCCTTCAATGGGTGACTGCAACTGCAGCAGGACACCGGCTTCGGTGTTGCCGGACTCCCCGGCTTCAGTGGCCTCTGTATCCGCTATAGCCGAACCGTCGGTGAGCGTCACCCCGGTGGTGACCCTGTAGGTTTCGCCATCACTGCGGGTGAGCATCACCCCCTGATTGATAACCGCTCCGGGATTGCCGGTAAACGTCACCTGCCCCGTGGCAGTCACCGCATCATGGGGCAGAACATCCCAGACGACACACCAGCGCCTCAAAAACTCTTTTTCCGCCTCTGCCGGGTTGATCTGTTTGGCCAGGTAATCCAGATAGCCATAAAGGCCATGGGTGGCCCCGGCCAGGGAGGTGGCCAGCTTGCTTTTTACGGAGCGGCGAAAGGACGCGCCCCCCATCCGGCTGTCCAGATCGGCAGTGATGCGCTCGGCAATCTCTTTCAGGGGTGGTCGTATAAATGGCATGAATCAGTTCCGGCTGGACTGGGCGCCCCAGGGGGCCTGGTACTGGTATTTTACTGGGGGCTGTTGCGGCCTTTGTACGGTCACGCTGATCAACAGGGCGTCAGGACGGTGCACTTCAGTGGCCACGATGACACGTTCCGCCACGCCATCACTGACCAGCCAGGTCAGCGCCTGTTCGCAGTATCGCCGGGCCTGATCCACCACCGCCGGGGTCAGCTTCTCCCGCTGGAGCAGCCAGAGCAGGGAGCCGGTTTCATCCCCTGCCTCATTGCCGAGGGCATCTCCCCACCATCCCCGCCGGTCAAACCCTTCCGGCACCGTCATGTCATCCGGCAGCCGCCGATCCGTGAACAGGCTGACAATGATCTGGGTTTCCAGTCCGTCATCCATCATCAGGTCACCGGCCAGCACTTCCAGGTCGGCTCCGCCGCCAGACATCACCAGTCGTAAGTCGCTCATTGGGGTCTCCTGCTCATTGAGGGCCTCCAGCTCATTGAGGGCCTCCTGTGGTGCCACCACTGTCGCCGGGGTGTTTATGCCCTTTCAGGCTGATGCCCCCTGCGGTCACATCCTCCGTTGCCGACAGCGTTCCATTAAGATTTATATTGCCGTTCCAGGTGGTTTCCGGAGCATCCACCACCAGGGCCGTCACCCCGTGAACATGGATCCGCTCCCGGGTCAGGTGAATGCGGTTGCCCAGGTCGTCATAAATGGCCACTTCACCGGGCTTCAGGGATTTCAATCGGTAGCGCACATCTTCCACGGCGATGACCAGTCCATGGTCGCGGTTGCCACCGTGAAAAAGCACCACCGCTTCGGCTCCCGGTTTCGGGTGGCTGGTAAAGCCATACTCCTGCAGCCGCTCCACTGGTTCTTTCAGCTCTTCGTCAAGCACCTCCAGCTGCAGGCTCTGCAGTTGGCTACTGTCGTTCAGGGTATGAATCACCGCCCGGCCAATCATCAGCTGCAGACGGTGTATAAGGGGGGCCAGTGCCCGGGCCAGCTGCTGTCGAAACTCCATTACTGACTCCTGTCCGGCTGCAGCTCATAGGCGTCGGCCCTGACCAGTTCCAGATCGGTAAACCGGGCTGAGCGAGTGGCGCTATAGGTGCAGCCCGTCACCAGCAGGGTTTCGTTGATGTTATGACTGCCAATGGTGACCGGCACATTGACCCAGGGACGCCAGAGCTGGGCATTCAGGCCAGTCCAGCCCTTCACCCTGACCTTCAGCCGCCAGCTACGGGCAGAGGACACTGCCGCCTGCCATTGAGCCCGACGCTGACACTGGCGACTGTCCATGGAGGACTCGGCCAGCAGGGTAAACGGTCGATGACGCCTGATCTGTTGATCCCGAGCCTGCCCTGATGGTGTGCAGCGGGACTGCGGATCCATCTCATTGCTCAATCCACCCAGCTGCCCCAGCGTTCGGTAATGAGAAAAGCGCAGGGTGCGGTCATCCCTCAGGTCTGAGGTGACAATGTTCTCCCCTTCCACCAGTGCCGTTTGAAATGGCTCAGAGGAACGCCCCCGGGTTACCTGCAACTCTCCGCGACCATTACTGAAAATCAGCACCGCAAAGGTTCGACCGAGACGGTCCAACGCTTCCGATCCGGTCTCACCGGGCAGCAGATCAAAACGCCGGACCCGCTCCGGGGGTAGCTGACTGCTGGCGGTCACACCAAAGGGTTTGCCAATGGCGTTAATGATCGTCAGCAGGTCAGTGTTGCGGAATTGCCCAGGCTCTACCGTGCAGGCGGACAGGTCCGCAGCCCGGTCCCACCCCAGCAGTTCCCGGGTTTTCAGCCCGGTGTCGCTGACACTGTGGAGCTGACCAATGTATCCATTCACCACCGGCGTCTCACCCAGGCTGAGGGCACAGGGGGCGTCAAAGTCCAGGGTGTTCACTCCCTGCCACTGGCTGCCCACACTGAGGCTGAAGGCGCCGGCCAGAAACTCCACCCCGGTTCTCAGGGTGACCGACTCCCAACCGGTCCAGATCTTGCCCCCCAGGGTTAACCGGATATCAGCCATGGGTCAGCACCTCCAGTGGCTGGCCGCCGGGCAGAAAGCCGGGATGGGCGACACCGTTCCGCCGGGCAATATCGCTGCCCTGCTCCGGATCCCGGTAAAGGTCATAGGCCACCACCAGTGCCGGTTGGGTAACCGCTGACGTGTACTCCCCCACCCGGGGCAGTGTGGGATCGGGCAGGGTCTGGCATAGCCCCTGGCGCAATGCCTGCAACTGTTGAAAGACATTGTCACTGAAGGTATTACCTGCCATATCATCCAGAGAGCCCAGCAACCGGTCCCGGGTGGACTCTGCCTGGTTCACGGAGTCAAAGGGAGCCTGTACCGCCAGCCGCGCCGAGGTGATCAACGCCGCCTCACGGGTCAGGGCTTCCGTTGCCAGCCGGTTGTCCTGTTGCTGTTGTCTGGAGGTCGTCAGTGGATTGATGGCAGTGGTACCACTGTCGTAATTCAATAAACCGGCCAGGGATGACAGGGAGCCCAAAGGGTTGCCCAGCGTCGTCAAACTGCGAAACGCCCCCATCAGTCCGGTGGCAGCGCTGACGCTGTTATTCAACTCACTGATGCCCGGAATGCTCTGATTACCCAGACCACCCAAACGGGCACTGACCTGGTTGATTTTTTCCGTGACACTGGCCAGCTGTTCCAGGGCATCCCTGGCCACAAAGTCCGGCGTGCCGTCAGTGGAGAAGGTTTCTGAAAAGCCCTCGATGCTGGCAGCTTCCGCCAGATCCGCCAGCTTCTCTATAGTGCTGACCCGGTCCGTCCAGGCCCGGGGGTTGCTGGCCTCGCCCTCTTCCGAAAAGGTCAGGGAAAAGCGGGCCATTCCTCCTTCTGCCACCGACTCCCGCAGCTGCCAGCTGTCGCAGATCACCCGCAGTACGCCCAGGTAGGGGTGAACCAGTTCACCGGCCCCGGACTGATCAAGGGCGTTCAACAGGGCATCCCGCCCCCACTGGTAGTCAGCACCCACCACATAGGCGTCCACGGAATAGCGCCGGGTCTTGCGCCCTGTGTCTACGGTGCTGCCCTCTTCCTGGTCAACCAAGTCCTGGCTGTCCGTATTGCGACCGCCGCTGGCGTTGTGCAGTTCAACAAAAAAGGGAACACCCCGGAAGCTGGCCTGTTGGTAATGCTGGTGCCAGGTCATTGATGGACTCCTTACCAGCTCATGGCATAATCGAGGGAAGTATCCAGATCGGTGCCCCGATCCGTGGAGGACTGCACCCGGGTTCCCCTAGGCACATTGGCAAAGTCCACCGTAACCGCGGCCCGGTTGTGAACGTCGATGGTCTGCTGCCGGGCGGCCTGCTGGCGAACCGATGCCGCCGAACGGGCCTCCCCTGCTGTAGGCAGGGTGGTGGCCGTTTTGCCAGAAGGGCTGTCACTTTCCCCCCAACCCAGCTTGCGGGTAATCCAGCCGGGCAACAGATTGGCCAGTTTCTTTTTGATGCTGTCCAGAATATCGAAGCCGGTCAGGGCTTTGAGCAGTAAATTGACGCCTCTCAGAATCAATGCCATGGGGTTATTCATCAATAGCCATTTGCCCAGCGACTTCAAAAATTCAAAAAACTCACTCCAGCTCTTGAACAGGAGGGTGCCCAATGCAACAAGCCCCGCAAGCGCTCCCATCAACCAGCCCACCGGGGTTGCCATAATCGCCAGCCCCAGCGTCTGAAACGCAACCACCAAAGCCCCCAGGGCGATGATCAGCTTACCCGCCATCAGGACACCCAAAGCCGTCAGCACTCCGTTGACGCCGCCAAACCGGTCGACCAGTTGCTTTCCGAAGTCAATAAAAGGCTTCAGCTTTTCGGACAACTCCTTAAAGCCATCACGCAGGGAAAACAGCGCATCACGCACTTTGTAAAAAGCAATAACCAGGTTCTGGCCCAGTGCTTTTGCCTTGGCTTCCAGCTCTCCCGATTTAGCCATGGCGTTCAGCCGATCCAGAAAGCCCTTTAACTTTTCTTTCAGCAGTTTGAAGGGGCCATTTTCCATCACCATTCTTTTGAAACGGTTCCATTGGTCCCATAAATTACTGATCATCCCTTCCCAGGTTTTGGACAGGTCTTTCATGGCGCCCCCGTATTTATCGTTCCAGATAGCCTGCAGGGTGCCCTGAATCATTTCCCGGTTGCCTTTCTGTACCGCCTTGCGCATGGTCTTGCCCGCGCTGTTGGTGTACTCGTAGACAATCTTCTTACCCACGGAAGAGGCCTTGATACCAAACTCCTTGAGTCGTTCATTTTCACCGGTCACCGCATCGGCCACCGCTTCCACTGCCTGCATGATGTCTTTGCCCATGGCCGCGGAAGTGTCCCCCAGGGTACGCAGCAGGTCGCCGCCAATGGGATCCATCCCGTAGGCCCGGAGTTTGACAAAGGCATCCGTGACCTGTTCCAGCTCATAAGGGGTGTTGGCCGCAAAATCTTCTATCCAGGCCATGGACTTCTTACCGGCATCGGCACTGCCCTCCAGCCGGGATAAAATGGTTTCAAACTTTTCAAACTGGGCCGCGGTGTCCACAAAGGATTTGCCCACCGCCAGCCCTCCGGCTCCGGCCAGGCCACCCAGCACCCCCATTTTGGTAATGATGCCCCCCAGCTCCTTGCCCACCTTGCCCACACTGCGACCAATACCGGCAAAGGCATGGCCCATTTTCTTCAGCCCCGCTTCCCGCCCCAGGGCCCGGAACGAGCGCTGGAGTTTTTTTACCGGCCGGTTTAGTTGGTCAAAACGCCGGTTGATCCGGCGCATGGGCTGGGCCAGCTTATCCAGGGCGCTGATTTCGATTTTCAGGTTGGGGTTTCTGGCCATCAGGAGGTCTCCCTGGCTTCAATCCATTGCCGGGCCTGATGGATCCAGAATTCAAGATCCTGGTCATCCATGGCCCAGAGTTCAGAGGGGGGAAAGTGAAACGTACCGGCGATCACGCCGAACCAGTCGGCCCAGTCGCTTCGCCAGCGGGCAAAAAATCGCTGATTACCTCCGCCACTTCCAGTACGTCTTCTATGTCCAGCTCATCCATCACCAGGGAGGACTGTCCGGATATCCGACCGGCCAGCAGCAGAATATCGTCCATGCCGATATCGCCCCCCAGTCGTATGCCTTTCATATGCTTGGCCTTTGGGCGCTGGAATTGCAGCTGGGTCACATGGGTGTCTCCGACCATGACCGGGTGTTTCAGGGTGTAGGTATTGGTCATGGCTGCCATCAGCTGATCTCCTCCCCTCTCATGGCTTCAATACGCAGGGGAATTTCTCCCTCTTCCGAGTTCCCGGTGCCTTCTCCGGCATACCAGCCGTTACTGAGCACCACGCTCTTGCCGTTGGCCAGGCGCAGAACCGCGGTAATGTTGACCGAGCTCACCAGCTGTTTCAGATCCAGGTTGATGTTGTCGGTAATCGCCCCCTCGATGTAGGCCACCTGGGGCGTCTCCTTGTACCCGTGGACCTTGTCGGCCCCCACCAGGGCTTCCCGCTGGGGGAGCCCGAGGTTGTAGCTGAACGCACCCTTGGCGTCCATGCGGCTGCCATCCACTGTGACTTCGATGATGCCACCCTTTCTCATCTGACTCATGATTCAGCCTCCCTATACCCTGAATTGAATTTTGGCCGCACTGATGCGCAGCTGGTTGATCAGATCCGGCGGCAACAGCCAGTTCAGGCGGTTCGGGTCCTGGGCGTCACGTTCCACCACCAGGTCCCGCTTGAACTGGTCCAGCTCTTCCACCAGGCCCAGGTTCTGCCACTGCATGAACTTGGCAATGGCTTCGGCCTTGCCCAGGGAGGGCGTCATAATGGCCTGCCCGGAGGGTACCTGAACGCTGTCGCCCGCCAGTTTGTGGCGCGGGTACTTGTTGGTGATGTAGGTGCGAAAGTCGAACCGCAGATAGCTCAGGGTCAACAGCGTATTTACATCCCGGTAACTGGGATCCGGTGCCCCCTGGGCATTGAGGTTATAAGTGGTCACCAGTCGCTCAATCAGCACCTCACCACCGGGGCTCACCGTAAAGGTACTGATGCCGTCGTTCAGCAACAGGTTACGCTCCTGTCGGGTAAACCGGTCTTCCGGCCAGGGAGCCAGCACACCGGCCAGAGGCAGTGTCTGGAACGGCCGGGCCGGGTCAATCTGGCCATGGAGTGCCACCACGGCGGCCTGTGCTGCAGCGCACTGCCAGGGGAGGGTCGGCACACCCGCAAAGCCACCCATACTGACGTGTTCGGAGTTTCTGGAATCCCCCAGGGTGCCCAGTTCGGCATGACTGCCTTTGGCCGCGGCAAACGCCAGCCCATCCAGCTGCCGTTCCGGTCCCCAGCGGGAGGCCAGTTCTGTTTCCAGGGCAGTGAGGTTGGCCGCATCGGTGTAAGGCATGGCAATGATGTGGTAAGCCTCATCCCCCATGGCGGCAATGGCCGCACTGATATCCGGGTTGCCGGTGCCACCGGTCAGGTATGCTTGCCGGGGTGCACTGACCCCTTCCGGAAAGCGTTCGCCGGTGTAATAGTTGCAGCGCACATCAATACCATTGCCAACCTCGCCTTTGTGGCGGGCAGTGAAGGTAACCGTGCTCGCAGAAGCGGTGGCGGTAACGGCCAGTTCCGTGTCGGCATTGACCGCGGCGGCCACGGCAGTGGCAATGGCCGTGGTGTTATCACCCACCGTCACCCCGGCACGTACACGACGCCCACCCACCATTAAATTGAAGGTGCCGGACTGGGTGGCCGTGCCGGTAATGGTCAGATCCAGCGTTGCCTGCACACCGGCGCTCAGATCGTCCTGGGCAATCACCCAGAGTTCGGTCACCCGGTTATTGCCGAGAAACGCCTGGGCCTGCTGATGGATCATGGAGCCCCGGCCAAAATACTCGGCGACCTGCTCTTCGCTGGTGACCCGGGCAGGGACATCGGCGGAGACAGTGCCGGATGGCAGACGCTGGCCCAGCATCAATGCCCGGTAGTTCTGGATAGCAGGCCCCTGGTTGGCATGGGAGTTATCAAACTCCACAAAGACAAACGGCGTCAGCTGGCCGTTGGGGATCTGGTTAAAGCTGATGCTCATTTTGCCTTCACTCCCTGTTTTCTGGTGGTGTTCTCGACCAGCTCCACATCACCGGCTTTGAGCCGGCGCAGCCAGTAGCTGTCCTGTGTGACCTGTTCACCTTCAGGTCGAAGGTGATGACCCGCCGGGGTACGCACCTTCAGGCCGTTTCTGGGTTTGATATGCAGCTTCATGGCTGGTCACTCCCCGGTAGGTTGATGGATTGTTCGGCGGATTCACCGCTGTCCGTGTTGATGGTGACCCTGGCGCTGTTCCAGTAAGGCCAGCTGTCCGGATCGGGACTGGCATCGGTGTAATAGTGCAGTTCAAAGCTCAGTTCACAGGCACCGATGCAGTGTTCGCCCTCTTCACTGAACTGAATGTGGGTTCCGCTCAGGAAGCTGTCCGCCACCGTCTGGCCAAAGCTGACATCCTGAAACACCGCGGCTTCCACCTGGGCTGCCAGGCGATCCAGCAGGTCATCCAGTCCGTTCCGGCTCTCTGCCCGGATATCCACAACACCGGTCAACCGTCGCTTGTCCTGTCGGGGCGCGGTGTGTTCGGCATAGCCGGTGTCACAGCTTTCCGTGGTGATGTACACCAGCAGGCAGGGCAGGTCTGCCGGACGCAGTGGCCGCTGCCGGTTGGCAAACACCCGGTCACCGGCGTCGGTCTTGCCGGTCAACTGGGCGACCATGGCTTCGCGGATAGCCTGGCGGTGGTGCTTCATGGTCAGAAGTCCCGTTTCAGTAGCAGTTCGGCGAGCCCTTCCCCGTCCGGACGAACCTCATCAATGATGTAGTTCAGCCCCCGAAGGGAGACGCGGTCTTCCGGTTGCAGCCCGTTGGCAAAGTCACTGAGCCGAACCGCAATTTTCGGGTCCATACTGGCCACCGGTGCCCCGGATACCGGGTCCGCTTCCAGGTACTCCCCGAAGAAGATGACCCGGGTGGTGACTCCGGCCACCGTAGCGGACTCCGCCAGGGGACTGGCCAGAATTGCCCGGTGCATGCCATTGGCCAGCTGCCCGAACTCCATGGTCAGACGGTGCCGTTCAGGCGAACCCGGACCAGGGTTGCCCCGTTACCGGCCGCTTCACTGGCGCAACCGATCAGGGTATTGTCGGTTTCTATTTCGCTGACTTCGCTACCGGTCCAGTACACCTTGGCACCCTGGGCAATATCGTCGGCGGCCGTTTTGGGCAGCTCGTATACACCACAGGTGTCTTTTTCGAACGCCTCTCCAGTGGTGGCATCCGTCATTGCCACGCCAAACAGCGCACCGGTCAGAATGCCCTGACCACTGACCACGTCGGACGCGGCCACCACGGTGACCATTCGCCCTTCCTGTATTTTGTTTCCTGCCATGTCCTTATCCTCTGAGTGGATCGAAACGGGGACGGGTCCCCGTTACCAGCGCTGAGTCAGTAAGCCCCTCAGCCTTTCTGTTTGTAGAAACCGCGCCAGTCGATAAAGGCCGCCGCTACATCCAGGCGGGCCTTGAACTTGACGCCATCCACATCAAAGCCGTCTTCTTCTTCCAGCACCAGGCCGTCATCCCCGGAGAGGTAAGCCAGCTCGATGGTGTCGATCTGGTCCGGCCCGCAGCCCAGGAACCAGTCCTTGGCATTGCCGCCACCCTCTTCCAGGCGGGGTTCAGCGATCAGCTGAAGACGACCGGCAAAGGGGTTGATGTCTTCGTTTTTGGTGGCGGCCAGGTTCTGGCTGATAAACTGCTCCCCGGTGGTTTCCAGGCTGGAAGGCAGAATCAGGAATTCCGGACGGACTGAGATCAGGCGATCATCGACGCCTTTCTGCTTGCGCATGGCGGTACGACCGGCACCAATGGAATCAATGGTGATACCCGCAGCCGAGCCGTTGAGGTTTTTATGGTCGGCATGGAAGATGGTTTTGCCATCGGCCATTTTCTGGTTCCCGGTGAACAGCCCCCAGACCAGATCGGACTCCAGATCCGCAGCGGCACGACCATACATGCGGGCCAGCCGGGTAAAGGCGTCCAGGTCGTCGTTGATAATGGTCTGACGGGTGATGGGAATGATCTTGCCGTAGGTTTCCAGACGGTAGCTTTCCGCCTCTTCACCCAGCTTGCCGTACTTGAACTCGCCGTTTTCGTTCACCTTCTCCAGGTTAGGGGCATCGCCCAGGCGGGTACGCTGCACCGGCTTGAAGTCATTCAGGCTCACCTGGCGCACCAAAGGCCGGAAGGTCTGGGGACTGCCTGCGTAGCTGTCCTGCAGGGTCTTGTTGGTGACATTGGCCAGGATCAGCTTGAAGTCACTGGTGGACAGTGCTCGTTTGGCAATCTCCTTGGGGGTCATGCCACGGGTGCTGACGCCACTGGTCTCCACCACTTCCCGGGCCAGATCCAGCAAGCGCAGGCCGCGGAAATCACGACCGTCATCGGTGAGTTTCACCTTGCCCGGATTCACCCGGTGCATCAGGGCGTTTTCCATGGCTGAGCGCTTGGCGTCCAGAGTGGCGGTGTTGGTATAGCTGATAAAACCACGGGCTTCGTTCTGGTCACCCTGCTCGGCAAACTTGTCGATGATCAGCTTCCGGGCCTCTTCAATCCCCGTGCCGTTGGTGATCAGCTCATCGGCGAATTCATCACCGAGTTTTGCGGAACGAACCGCCTGGCGGATATCGGAGACCCGCTGGCGCTCGGCTTTCACCGCCGCATCGGCCGCGGCCCGCACCTCATCACCCGACACGGGCTGACTGCGGGTTTCCTGGCTGGGAGACGGTGTCGGTGCAGCGCCGCCCTGGCTCTGGTCGGCACGCTGGCCGCCGGTGGACTTTTCTTCTGTTTCGTCCATCCTGGTTTCCTCTCTGGGGTTAATGGGCGCTGCCGCCCGGGTTATGAATTCACAACGGTGGTTTTCTTCCGGCTGGGAACGGGTACCGGCCTGATCGTCTGCCCCTACCGGCACGAACGACAGTTCGTAGGGTTCCCAGTCCACCGCCCGGAGGGTTTTGATTTTGTCGTCGTTTTCCGAAACATCCTCGAACTTGAATACCCGGTAGCCGATGGAGACGTTACAGAGAATGCCGTCACGAATGTCCTGGGCAATGCCGGACACCTCATCCCGGCGGGACAGCCGCAAACGACAGCGGCCTTCTGTGCCATCGGTGGTGGCCGTCCCTGGCTCAACCTTGCCAATGACATTCCTCAGGGAGTAGGTGGAGTGGGTATCACAGACCGGGGAGTTGTTGTTGAACCGCTCCATACGGATATGGGCGGGATCCATGGAAAGTTCTTCGTTGAATTCTTCGTCTTTCCACCAGTCGTACCGACGCACCCGGGCACCGGTGGACCAGACCACTTCCAGCGTCCGTTCCTCTTCGTTCCAGCTGCCCGGCATGGCGCGGGCCTCAAACTGCATGGGCGGAATATCACGGGTCTGGTGTTGTTCGGTTACATGATCGTCGTCCATCGCGTCCGGGTTCCATTGGAAAATTCGCAGGTTCAGACACGATGGTATGCAGGGGGGAAAGGGGTTGGGAGGGGTTGGGGGTCAGGGGGTGTCACGGGTTGTAACGACGGGGGATTTCTGGGCACAGGGTTTCTATGGTGACAATGGCTTCTTGTTTTCTTAGTCTTGGAGCTACCGGGTACGACCATACCCGTGTAACACAATCAAGAACAAATAGAGCGATCTCAATGAAAACGACAGAACACTACAAGGTTATACATAGACTCCGATGCTCCGAGGGTGAACTGGCTTACACCCTGGATGTTTTTGGTGATGAACTGGCCAAAAGAGAAGGGTATAGAGCTCTCGATGGCCTTGACGCAGTTCACTACTACATCATCCAGAAGTTTAAGTATCTTCCCTCACAGGTGAAGTCAATGAGCCACGAAGACCTTCGATTCCTTTTAAGCGAAGAGATGCACGGCTGGACTCTGCCAAAAAAAGCGATTTTTTGAGCGGGCAGCTCGTTTGTCCGGCTTTGATTTGCAGCAAGCGCATTTCGCAATCAAGCTTCTGTATGTAAAAGTCTATCAACTGATTCATATGGACTCCTTTTAAGTAATACTTACTCTTCAGCTGGGCTTGCCTCTGGCTGAAGTGTACCGCCCCTGGCTGTCTTCCGGGGGTCCGTATCCAGCACAATCCCCAGCTTATCGAGCCGCGCCAGATCATCCCCGTACTCCTGGAAGAATTTCTCCGGATCGTAACCCAGACGACGCAGGCCTTCTGACTGGCTCATCAGGCCGTCCCGGATATACTCCCGGATCGCCTCCCCTTCTTTCTGCATATCCAGGGCGGGCACCGCCGGGGGCGTCCAGTCGGCAGTGACCGGCTCCCTCTCACCGATCAGGGAAGCGGCTTCATCAAACCACCGGTAGATGCCCTGGCAGAGACCGGGAATCAGCATGTTCCGCTGCCAGTGCTCCACATTGGCCACAAACTCCAGCCGCCCCATACGGCCACTGGAATAATTTACCTGACTGTAGTCGCCGGTCTGCTGTTCATAGGTGATGCCAAAGGAGGTGGCAATCTCCCGCAAGACCATACGGGAATAGTCGGTGCCGTTGTCGGCATCGGGCGGTGTAACGGTGGTGATCTCGTTATGGCCCACGTACTCCACCATGCCCGGCTCGATGGAGTCCACTGGCAGTTCCGGGTCGCCGTTGTTCTTTTTGGGCAGGCCCACCCCGTTGGCGTCGGTGCCTTTCACCAGTACCGCGAAGCAGCTGGCGATTTTCTGCTGCATCAGCTTGGCGTCCTGGAGTTCGTCAAAATCCCTGAGCCGCAACATGGCGGGAGACAACCAGGGCACTCCGTGAATTTGTTCCGGCCGGTCCGAGTCAAACACATGGAGAATTTCAGAGGCCTCCACCCGACGGGAGCGGGCATTGTACTGGCGAAAGTGAAGGTAGTCCCCCGGGTGCTGGTCGAAGAGCCAGTAGGCAACCAGCTGACCGATGCCGTTGTACTCTTTGCCCTGGACGATTTTGTTGCCATTATCCAGGCTCTGGGTTTTGCCGGTGTCGATCCAGTCCGGTTCCAGCACCTGAATCTGCAGGGGCACTGCCAGGCCATCACTGGCCCGACGGCGACGACGACGGATCAGCGCCGACCCGGACTCAAAAATGGTGTTCATGGCCAGGGCCTGAAGGCCGTAAAGGTTTCGTTGACCATTGGCGTCGACCTGGTGACTTTCCGCCCACTGTCGCCAGAGTTGCTGGCGCTTTTTCAGGGCTTTTTTGTTGGGGCCTTTGAGTTCGGCAACGATGCCGTAACGGACGACGTTGTTTCGTATCACACGCTGTGCCTGCCGAGCCCAGGGGTTGTTCCTGAGCAGGTCGCGGCTGCGGTACATGAGCATATGGAGATCACGGCCGATCTCGGTGGTGGCGGAACTGCCACCCGCCTGCCAGCCTGCGGTTCTCCTCCCCTTGGCGGCCCCTTCATAACGCCGCTTGAGCATATTGGCCGCGGACAGGGCCTGCAGGCGTCGCATATAGAAATTCGGCGCCAGGTTGATCAGAACCCGGTCGTATAATCCAAGCCGCTGTTTTTCCGCCATTATCGAAGCCCTTTGCTGAAGGAGGCCACCCGTGACCGCTGGGGACGCTCAATGTCCTGACGCATGGTGTCCCGGATCCGCATCATTTCGGTCAAGCTGCGGTATCGGACTTTCTTGTCGCCATACTCAACTTCCAGGGTACCCATGGCGATGGCGTCTTCCAGTGCGGTGAGCTGCTGTTGTGTAAAGGCCATTAGCGTTTGATCCATTGCCCCTTGCGGGTGCGTTTGCGGCTGGCTGCCGGTGTCTTTTGTTTTTCTGGAGACTGCCCCAGTGCCTGTTCCAGCTCTCGCCAGTGTTCTTCTTCGAAGCGGTCTATACCCACAGCCACCGCGGCCGCCCGGTTATAGACCCGACAGTCCAGAGCCTCATTGCGCTCCCGGAACTTCTCCCAGGCGTACTGGGTGCCACGTTTGGTTTTCCGGGTGACCAGATGTTCTGCCGTGAGCATCTTGAAATAGTCTTCGTTGTACTGGGGAAAGCGGCAATACCCTGCAGGCGGCCGGGATGACGAATCATTGTCTTTTGTGAACTCCATCTGAAGCCAGGCGTAGAGCTCTGTCTTGGCGGCATCGGTTCCCACTCCCCAGATCTGGACACCTTTCTGAATGTGTTTGCCTTCAAAATTCAGGTCCACATAGGAGGGGCGGCACAGAATCGGGTACGGGCCGGACGGCATGCCCTTGACGCACATGACAATGCCCGGGTGCCTGCGGGCCCAGTTGTAGATGACCTGGGCGTTGTAGCCGGTATCAATGGCAAAACGCAGCAGGGACATTTCCACCCCAAGATGATTTAGCCAGGTGCCGGTTACGATTTCATCCAGACGGGCCTGAACCTCGGGGGAAGCAATATCACCCTCAATCACCAGATAGTCGATGGACCATGAACGCTTATCCCGCCCCCAGCCCACGATTTCCACTTCCACCCGGTTTTTCTGAACGTCTGCGGCCGCAGTGAGAAACAGCACTCCTTCCGGTACCTGCCCGATGGTGTAGGTGTCCCGCCGGTCATAGAGCCGCTTCCATTCCGGGGCGTCCCCTTTCTGCTTCCAGGTTTCCGCCAGCTGGGTGTTGATGAACGATTTCAGTAGCTGCTGGTTGCCCTGGGCGTTTTGCCATTTTTCCGCCAGCTCCGACAGGGTCTCCCAGGGACTGGCCAGCTTGGAGACGTTAAAGCCGGCATGTCCCTTGAAGGGTTGAGTCGCCCGCCAGGTGCCCTGTTTGATGGCCTGCTGTCGTTCCGGTTCGCTCCAAAGACTGGCACACTCCGCACAGACATAGCGGGCCTTGCTGGTATCTTTGTCCGGCCAGTCCACCTGGCTCCATTTCATTTCCGCCACATGGCCACAGTGGGGACAGGGCACTTCAAAAATG
The DNA here is from genome assembly GCF_057680865.1 of Endozoicomonas sp. Z74. Lineage (NCBI taxonomy): Bacteria > Pseudomonadati > Pseudomonadota > Gammaproteobacteria > Oceanospirillales > Endozoicomonadaceae > Endozoicomonas > Endozoicomonas sp. Z74. Next base: position 17,590 of record NZ_JBLYZI010000026.1, on the reverse strand, counting down.
CGCTGGTCGGATTTGCTGTACTCCAGGGCAATCCGGCTTCGACCTTCCACCGTCGGACTGCAGACGTTTACCCGCTTGCGGTTCCAGAACACCGCCTGGCGTTCCGCGATCAGGAAGATGGGGTCACCCTCTTCCCCGGCGCTATCGGGGTATTTGTCCACCTCATCACAAAGCACGATCCGCACCGGTCGCATGGCCAGGTCGCCAGGAGCATTACTGCCGATGATGGAGACATGCCCCCCGGCAAAGGTTTTATGGAGGATCTTGTCGCTGAGAATCCGTCCGTTGAGTACCGGAGTATCGCGAATCATCGTTGCCAGTCGGTCTTTGGACCAGGCTTCACCCAGTTTTTCATTGGGCTGCATAACGATCATCGGGGAGGGATCCAGGTCGATGTGATAGCCGACGATGTTGTTGATCAGTTCAGTTTTCATAAGCTGGGTGCAGCACATCACCGTGATCACCTGCACAGCGGGATCGGAATAGGCGTCCATGGGTCCCCGGCAAACCTCGACGTTTGAGGTTTTCCACTTACCCGGCTCACTGGAGGCCTCCGCCGACAGGTAGCGATATTCGTCCGCCCACTCCACCAGTGACAGATTAGGAGGTGGCCTCAGATTCTCCCGGCGCACCCTGGCCAGTTCTGAACGGGCATACTCAATCGCATCGAGATTCGATACTTCCAGGCTCATCCGCCACCAACTCCTGTAACGCCTCTGAAATGCTGTCCACCAACAGGTCTTGAATTTCAGTAGGGGAATCCATTAACGCCAGTCGCCGGGACAGCTTCCCCGGCAAGGCAGCCATACGACCACGGACAAAGGCGTACTCCGCCGCCACCAGATCCACCATGGCCGACACTTCCAGTTGTTCCTTGCGCTTGAGGGCGTTATCCAGCGCTTTGCCATCAGCCTGTTCCTTGGCCAGTCGGGCGCGTTCCTGCTCCAGGTCATAATCACCCGCTGTTTTGTCCACATCGTAGAGCAAAGGCAGAACCTCCTTGCTCTCGTACAGGTGGCTTCTCCCCTCAATCACCGGCTCGATGTTTTCCAGCCGGGACTTGATGGTCCGGTGGGTTTTGCCGGTCAGCTCATGGAGCTTGTTGGTGCTCAATAGCGGCATCTTCACGGCTCCCGGTTATGTTGTTGCCCTTGGAAAATTTCAAAATGTCGTTTTTCATCGGGGTTCGAACTACCCGCGCCCAAAAGTGTCCAGGAAGGACCCAACGGGTACCCCCCCTGCCTGGCGTCAATGGGCGGTCGCAATGGCATAGGCCAGTGCCTTGCCGAACTCTTTGTTGAAATGACGCCGCACAGCCCGTTCAGAGACGCCATGGAAGTCCAGGCGACGACGATACTTCGGTTGCCGGGTAATCATCATGAACGGCTGGACCTTCCGCCCTCTGCGCATCCATACACCCTTGGCCTTGCCTCCGGGTCGACCCACAAAGTACTGAATCTTCCGGCGGTTGCTGGTGTTCTGGCTGGAATCAAACTGGGCCCGGACATTGGAGAGCATCTTCACCACCTGGCCACGACTGACGTTGCCATAACGGTCCAACCTGGCACTGCGCGAAGGCACCAGAAACTCATCCGCTCCCAGCAAACCTCGCTGACGAAGGAGAGATTCAGAGCGCTTGGTGTTCCGTTCGCCTCCATGCACTTCCGGTGTCAGATACTTGGTGGCGGCGGTTCCCTTGGGTGACCAGTCACGAAACCAGACTACTGCCTTCGGATCGGCATCCCGCTTACGGGCCGGATCCAGAAACAGCGAATTCATGGTGTACCGGGTAGGACGGTCAAACACCCGCTGCATCTCGCCTTCCACATCCCTCTTGGCTATCGCCCCCAACCGGGTCATTGTCAGGATCGAGGCAAAGGGAATCTGCTTGCGGCGAAACTCATCCAGCTCGTTCGTCATTGACCGGATATCCACGAACAGATCCACGTCAAAGCTCATTTTCCGTGCCCCTTGACCTGCTTATCCAGCCACTGGTCTACATCGCCCCGTGCATAGAGCACCTTGCCCTCGATGCGGGAATGTCTGGGCCCTTTCTCTTGGGTTCGCCAGTTTCTCAGGGTACCCCTGCTGAACTGCTGGTCCAGGTACTCATAGAGCTCATTGGTGTTGAGCCAGATCTTGTCCAGGTAGTCCTTGTTATCTTCACTCTGCATGGTGTTTCTCCCCTGTTTTTGGCAAAGCGGTCAATGGCAAAACCTCCACCAGAGCACTGCCCTCCGGTGGCAGCTTCTGGCCGCGCACGATCACCAGCTGGTCGATCTGGCTGTCATCGAGCCAGACACCGGCATGGGTCAGACCATCCAGCAGGGCCTTCATGCGGTTGTCGATGTCGGAGCGGCGATTGGTGGGGAAGTGCAGCCGGACAATCACCCGAAGCGAGCCGTCCAGCTTGCGGTTGTGAAATCCCTGTTCGGAGCAGGCCACCTGAACACGACGGCGGTATTCTTTGCCCTGCTCGGTCATGTACACGCTGGGGATATGCTTTCGACCCTTGCGGATCACCCGGTGTTTCCAAACGTGGTTCACGGTGGGTGGCAAAGGGAGAGAAATTCTCATGGGCGGTCTCCCTGGCAAACTCCGCCAGTTCCTCGAGCACTCGCCTTCCTCATTTGCCCCCTATAAGGGGGGCTAAATGAGGAGGAGTCTCGTAGTGCTTTGCGAGGAAAACGAGGGCTTATTGAGGGCTTAATGAGGAAGTGAGGAACCCATTTGAGGAACCCGCTTTTCCCATTTGAGGTCTTAATGAGGAAATCGCCCCCCTTAATGAGGAGCAAATGAGGAAGCTGCAGTCTGTTTTGTGCTCGACTCGCTGCCGAATTATTCATTTTCTCCCTCCATGAGATATACATAAGGCCCCTCAAGGCGAATCATTTTTGCCGCTTCCAGGTCGTCACGGGTACGTCCAAAATTTTTGCTGTTCTTAAGTGGACGGTCTTCACCAATACAGGCCTCACGCCAGACAATCGTTTCCACCCTTGCCTGACCGTCAGCTCTGCCACCTTCCGCCATTCGTTGCCGGTATTCCTTATACAGCTGGTGTAAAACAGTGAGGCACCCTTTCTGGTTTCTGCCTAATCTCTTGCCCTGCTTCAGCAGATTCTTCACCACTGGCGCTTCTGTATCCTCCAGCACACAACTGGTCTGAATTTCCCCGTCCTCATCCCGCCAGGGCAGCTCCACCACCTTGAGATTGAACTCTCGCGGGTCCGGCTCGTCGGCGTCTTTCATCTTCTTGGAGGTAATCTTCAAACTGTCGTCGGTTTTGACGACGGCGTACTCTGCATCCAGGGCGGCCTTCAGTGCAGAGTTCCCCCGGGCCCGATCCTGACTGCCCACGCCGGTGTGATGAACGATCAGCACACAACAGCCATGCTGCCGCCGAAAGTAATCGTCCAGGTGCCGGACAAACTGGTTCATATCCTGAGTGCTGTTCTCGTCGGCGCCGCCAAAGTTACGGGCCAGCGTGTCCACCACAATGGCGGACGGCACCTGCCCGCCCAGTTGCTCGATAATCTGCTCCACGGCGTGTGCCACCTGGGCAGCACTGGCGGCATCGTAGAGACTGGCGGCGCACTGACTGACATACAGAGGCGCACCGGCCAGACTCTTGCCATTGGTCACCTCCCAGGCTTTGAAACGCCGGGACAAACCGTTCAACCCTTCCCCCGCCAGATAGATCACCGGCCCCGGTCGTTTAATCTCGGCGCCGTGCCAGGGGGTATTGGTGGCGATGCTGCAGGCCATATCAATGGCCACAAAAGATTTACCGCAGGCGGGCTGACCGAACATCAGCGCCAGAGAATCGGTCTCCAGAAAACCCTTGATCAACCAACTGATGGGCCGGGGCTGGCTGACCATATCCCCTACCGACACCAGGTTGAAACTGGTGGGCATCATCCGGGCCGGGCACTTCAGTTGCTCCAGCAGCAGATCGGGAGCGACCCGCTTCAGGTCGTTAAAGTCGGTGCCCAGGGTGCCTGGTGGAAATTGGGGAAATACGACGGTGGAGCCGGTGACCTGGGCGGCCTTGATGGCGGCAGTCAGTCCGGGATTATTCTTGGTGGCGCTGTCGTTATCAGCGGCGATGATCCGTTGCCGGGCCACGGACTGCAGCCGGGTGGCTACCGCTTCCAGATTGCCAGAATCAAAGGCCACCACCACACCACAGCCGGTGGCCTCGTGAATGGTGGCCGCAGTGGAATAGCCTTCTGCTTCGTAGAGCGTGTCGGTAATCTCGCCGATCAGATGCAGGCCCCCGGCCTTTTTGCCGCCGGTCTTGTAGCGCTTCTGGAAAGTGCCGTCGGCTTCCTGCCAGATATACTGCAAGGTGCAAAGAGCGTCCTGTTCATCGTGGACCGGTATCAGTAGCGTCTGCTCTCGCTGGCGGATACCGTGAACACCCACCCCCTTATCCAGAAGGTAGGGGTGGTCCGGATCGGCGGTGCGAGCCTGTTCCCATTCGTCCTGGGAAGCCCTGGCCACATCAGCCCAGACCTTTTGCTGTTCCCGTTCCCGCTCCGCCTTGAGCATGGCCATTACCCGCTCCTGCTCCTGGCGCTCTTCCGGGGTCAGCTCCCGGCTGTCGTGGAGTGACCAGACGTGTTTATCCCCGGTCTTCCAGCTGCCAAAGGATCCGGCGGGATAGCGCCCCCCATAGAGCACATACCAGCCGTTTTTCTTGCCGGGCTTGTCTCCTTCCACATGGAAGCGCTGGATCCGACCGTCGGCGATGGGTTGCTCGGGGCAGGTCAGACCAGCGTCGCCCATCGCACCGGCAAACAGCCGGGCAAAGTCAGGCGATGCCCCGAATAGAATGGTCATGCTTCCCCCGGTTAGTATTCTGTGTCATGATTATTTTTCTCCCTGAAAACCCCGTATCCTGTTCCCGCAGTGCGGGGTTTTCTTTTTGTGTTATTCCTCAGACTTCTTCCGGGTACAGCTCTGGGTCCAGTTCATGCCGGGTCACCTGGCCATCAACCGCCGCTTCGATTTGCCTGACACGCTTTGGGGGAATGCTGCCGCGCTCAATCCATCCGCCGACAGATTGCTGCTTCACTGGTGGTGTGAGTTTTTCACCTAACTGCCTTTGTCCACCACACAGCTCTATTGCTCTTTTCAGTGCCTCCATAACTCCACCATGGTTATTTGTTTTTTGGTAGAATTTCACAGTTTTAAACTGTATTCAAGTAAAATAATGCGCTCCCTCTTCCTGTGAAACAATTCACAAATAACAGTCTAATATTGTTGATAATCCTGTTTACATGTACCTTGTGAACCATAAGTTCCTATTTGAGCAAAAGCTGGCCAGAGCAGAACCGGTCAGTAAAGCTCAGCCGAAATATCAGTCGAAATCTTGGTGGCACAATGAGTATTGGTGAGCGGATCGCACAATTAAGAAAAGAGAAAGGCTGGAGCCAGGGTCGTTTATCCGATGAGCTGGAAATGGCCACCGGCCGGAAAATCACCCAGCAAAGCATTGCCCAGATAGAAAAAGGCCAGACCAAAAATCCCCGGCATCTGGCAGACTATGCCAAGGTACTGGGTGTCACTGAGAGCTATTTGAGGTTCGGCAACGACACAAACGTCTCCAGCCCCACCGCAATGTATACCATGAGGATGGTTCCTCTGATATCTTGGGTCAGCGCAGGCCAGTTTTGCGAGGTGTCAGACGTGTGTTATCTCCAGGACCCAGAAGAATTATTACCATGTCCTGAAAAAGTAAGTGACAGGGCCTATGCCCTGACGGTCAGGGGCGACTCCATGACCAGCCAGATCCCTGGGGCCATGAGTTTTCCGGAAGGTTCAAAAATCTATGTGGATCCTGAAAAGGAAGCCCGGAGCGGTTTACCCGTCATCGCGCGGTTACCGGGTTCGGATGAATGCACTTTCAAGATGTACGTGGAAGATGCCGGTATGAAATACCTCAAGCCGCTGAACCCGCAATACCCCATTTACGAAATACAGGTCGGCACAACCATATGCGGCGTAGTCGTTGGTCAGTATATGAGCCTAGTCGCCTGATCCGGCGGTAAACTTCTCTATCAGGTTCACAATGGCGGTAATTTGCCGCCCTTCCAGCTCCCCTCTTCTCTCTTTCTCCGCCACAAGAAAAAACAGTTTTCTGGCTTCCTCACTGCTATTGGCCAGCAGGGAAAACATGGGTTCATGGCGGGCGTCTGCTCCTTCCTTGTTGTCAGCCTGCATGGCGCCCTGACCGCTGAGCAACCATTCCGAGCGAACACCCAGTACACGGGCTATTTCGAGAATACGCCAGGTTTCAGGGAGGGACTCAGCTTCCAGCCACTTCCGCACAGCATTGGCCGAGACACCAAACATGTCAGCGATCTGGTTCAATCGCCCCCGCCCCTTTTCAGGAACGCCGTAGTACGTCAGGGCTTCTGACAGCCGACTGGAAAACTGTTGTTTGCTATTCATCCCTGAATCTTTTCAAAACGACAACTAACTATCAGTTACTCATATAAATCAACCAATAATTACCCATCGCAAAAAAAATAATAAAAACTGTTGCCGCCAACAGCTTTTGCTTGTATAAATATTCCAACAGCTAAAAACTGTAACCAAGAGAGATAACAACATGAACAGGGAACAGGCCATTAGCCACATCAACAAGCTTGCCAGGCAGGAAGTCACCTCACGCCAGAAGCTTGCAAGCCTAAGTCAGGAACTTAAAGACATCCAGAGGGAAGTCAAAGAAGTACGTCTCCAGCTGCTCAATACATTCGATAACTACAACGGAGTCCTCTGGAAAGAACTGGACGCCACCGTATCCGGCAAAGAGTTCGACGGCCTCTATAAAGAATCCGCCCTTCCAGAAACGCTCCTGATCGAAAACCTGCTGATCGAAATCAACGGCGAGACCGAAGACGAAAGCGACGTCTGTGTCACTGAACTGGTTCAGCAGGCAGGCCCATTCGCTGGCCTCTCTGCCAAAGAGTGGTCCGTCGTCAGTGTCGCACTGGAAGAGTACCAGGAGGACGCCGATGGTGACTCCCGTGAAACAGCAGACAGGCTTCTGGGTTTTCTTAATCCAGACGGCTAACCCCAGGCAGTAACACACCCACCCAAAACCAAAGGTAAACGACCATGGAAAAAACAGACGATTTCAGTCTGGCGGATTCGCTCGGCCTGCTGAAAGAGAAAGAGGAGTTTGTTCTCTCCGCTGAAACCCTGCTGGGCGACTTGATGGCGCTGGTCCGGGATGAGCTCAAAGCCCTGCCGGACGTGTGGCAAAAGCTCCCGGAGCACCAACAGCAAGATGTCATCTTTCGCATTAAAGAGCGCTGTTCTTCTGCGGTGGCCCAGGCCGTTCGGATTATCGCCACCGGAGATCGAGTCTCCCTCACCGCCACAGTGGACACCGTCACCTTTAAGGACGGCGTCAAGGCGGTACTGAAGATGCCCGGCAATACCGTGGGCCGTCACGATCTGGCGGACGCTGAAGGTTGCCCGGTGATGATCGTAATTCCAGACACCGACACCTATCTGGCCGGTGACGATCTGGAGCCGGATCCGGATCAGCCCACCCTGGCCTTTGAGAGCGAAGACGACCCGCTCTATCAGGAGGCGGTGGACATTGCGCTGACCCTGAAAAACCCCTCCATCTCCCAGCTGCAGCGGAAGTTAAAGGTGGGCTACAACCGTGCCGCCCGACTGCTGGAAACCATGGAAGCTTCCGGAGTGGTCAGCCAGCCAGACGACAAAGGTTTCCGGGTGGTTGTTCAGATAAAACCGGAGCCCGAAGAGCAGCCGGAAGAACAGCGCCAGGGACTCTACGACTGTCCTCACTGCAACTTCTCCGTGTGCGAACAGGATCCGGACGCTTTGGCGGCCATGATCGCCAGTCACGACGCCATTGACTGCCCCGGCACCCCGGACCCCAACGAGGAGGACATCAGCCAGTTCCAGGACTGAGCAACCCCAAACCCATAACGGATCAACACCTGTAAAAACGCATCAATAACAACGCATCAATAACAACAGTGCCCAGGAGGGCCAACCCATGACCAATACACCCGCCCCGGCGGCTCAACCACTCAACCAGCCCGGCTTGCTGGACCAGCTGGCCTACGAACTGGAAGAGGCCAAGCGCAAAGAGTCCGAAGCGAAAGCGGCCCGGCTCGCCATTGAGGAGAAGATCCTCACCCACGTTGGCGTAAAAGAAGAAGGCAGCGCCACGGTAAAGAGTGACTTCTACAAGGTCACTACCACCGGCGGCATCAGCCGATCCCTGGACGCGAAGAAGTGGGCGGAGATCCACCCCCAGCTGCCCGCCCATATCGCCAGCAATGTGGTTCGCCAGAAGCCGGAGCTGGATATCCGTCAGTTCAAGTCTTTGAAGGAGCTGAGCCCGGAACATTACGCCACCGTCGCCCAGGCGGTGACCAGCAAGCCCCGCAAGGCGTCCGTAAAAATTGAACGGCTGGAGGCGGATAAGTAATGGCTTTCGATCTTAACTCCATCAGCAAGGCGGCGGGGCTGAGCGCCCCCCGGGTGCTGATCTACAGCGATGCCGGCGTGGGTAAAACCACCCTGGCCGCCGGAGCCCCGGCCCCGATCTTCCTCCAGACAGAAGACGGCCTGGGCAAACTGGAGGTGGACGCTTTCCCACTGCTGACCCAGTACGGCCAGGTGATCGAGGCCCTGTCTGCTCTTTACCACCAGGAGCACAGCTACCAGACCGTGGTACTGGACAGCCTGGACCATCTGGAGCCCCTGATCTGGGCTCAGGTCTGCCAGGACCACGGCAAAAGCTCCATTGAGGAGTTCGGTTACGGCAAAGGCTATGTGGAAGCCCTCAGCTACTGGCGCACCCTGATCCAGTGGTTCAACGCCCTGCGGACGGACCGGGGAATGGCGGTGATCCTGATCGCCCACGCCGAGATCAAGCGGTTTGAGTCACCGGAAGTGGACAGCTACGACCGGTACCAGATCAAGCTGCACAAGCGGGCCTCGGAACTGGTGCAGGAGAGCATGGATTGTGTGCTGTTCGCCAACTACAAGACCGTGGTCCAGAAGGAAGACAAAGGCTTTGGCCAGAAAAAAAGCCGGGGCGTCTCCACGGGCCAGCGGGTGATGTACACCGAAGCCCGCCCCGCTTTCGTGGCCAAAAATCGCTACTCACTGCCTGCTGAACTGCCCATGAGCTGGGATGCGTTCACCGAGGCACTGAACCCGGCTCAATCGAGCCCAACCCCAACCCAAGCAGTAAACACCCCAACCACAGAAGGAGAATAACCATGGCAGGTCTGGGATTTAAAGCCAGCGATTACACCCCCGCAAAGGGCTTCGAGCCGCTGCCCAATGGGGAGTACATCGCCATGATCACCGAATCGGAGATCAAGCAAACCAAGGCTGGAAACGGCACTTACCTGAAACTCACCTGGACGGTGATGGACGGCCCGTACTCCGGTCGTAAGGTGTGGACCAACCACAACATCGCCAACCCAAGTCAAACGGCAGCGACAATCGGTTGCAAAGAAATAAGCGCCATTGCCACTGCCGTTGGGAATCCTGATGCAGAGACCGAAGAGGAGCTGATCAACATCCCCTGCCGGATCACCCTGAAGATCAAGCAGGAGGCCGGTCGGGATCCGTCCAATGAGATCAAGAAGTGGGAGGCCATCAGCGGTGCCGGGTTTTCAGGGCAACCACAGCCAGCCCAACCCGCCCACGCCGTCCCGCCAGCGCCCCTGCCTGGAACAGCTCCAGCGCCAGCGCCGATGGGAATGGCAGGACCGGCAACGGCTCCGGCGGCCGCCCCACAACATCCCGCCGCCACCGCCCCGCACCCGGTAGCGACCCAGGCACCGCCACAACAGGTAACGGCTCCGGCAGCTACCGACAGGCGTGGCCCACCCTGGAATAAGTAAGCCCGTGCGCCCCTTCTCCGGGAGGGGCAGTTAACCACCGTCGCCCATAACCAAAGCAGAAAAACAACGAGTGACCACCATGAAAATTCCAGAAGCCGACAGCACCGTTCAGAGAATTTACCGTCACTACGAGGCCAACGGGGACACCGGCTTTCGTCCCCACCTGGGCGCCTCGATCATTGGTGAACCCTGCGGCCGCTCGCTCTGGTACAGCTTCCGCTGGTGCACTCCGGCGTCCTTTGATGGCCGCATGTTGCGACTGTTTGAAACCGGCCAGATGGCGGAACCCCGCTTTACTGACAACCTCCGGGCGGCAGGCGTTCAGGTGCACGAAGAGGACCCACACACCGGCCAGCAGTTCCGGGTCTCTGCCTGTGAAGGGCATTTTGGGGGCTCCATGGACGGTGTCGGGCTCGGTTTTGTGGAAGCTCCCAAGACCTGGCACGTCATCGAGATGAAAACCCACTCGGAGAAATCCTTCAAAGAACTGCAGAAGAAAGGGGTGGCAGAATCCAAGCCCCGGCACTTCGCCCAGATGCAGGTCTACATGCACCTGGCCCAGGGCGGTCCCCTGAAACGGGCCTACTACCTGGCGGTGAATAAAAACACCGACGAGCTCTACGGCGAGCGGGTGAAGTACGACAAGGGTCAGGCAACGGCTCTGGTGAAAAAGGCGGCGGGCATTATAGCCACCAGTACACCACCGGAGAAGATCCACACCGACCCCAGCTGGTACCAGTGCAAATTCTGCGACCACGCCCCGGTCTGTCACGGCCAGCAGGCCCCGGCGGTCAACTGCCGAACCTGCCTGCATAGCACCCCGGTGGAAAACGGCCAGTGGAGTTGCGCCCGGTACCACTGCCCGATCACTGACGAGCAACAGCGCAAGGGCTGCCAGTCCCACCTCTACCTGCCGGATCTGCTGCTCGGCTTTGCCGAACCGATGGACTCCGGGGAGTACTGGATCCAGTACCGCCTGAAAAGCAACGGCCAGACCTTTGTCACCGGGGAAGCGCCAGAACAGCTCAGTTCGTCAGAAATCCAGGCGGTAGAACAGAAAGACCTGCTGGCAGACCCGCAACTAAACAGCCTGCGGGATCAGTTCCAGGGGCAGTTGGTTTAGTAACTAAAAACAAGACGAGAGCAAAATTATGGAATTCAATAAGTTGAGCAAAGATCAAGAAAAGCTGGCTCTTTTAAGAGAAATTGAATCAAAAAGAATGGAGATTGCCCGCAAGTTATTTAACCCAAATAACAATATACACATGCAGTACAACGCTCGCAGCCTCTTGGCTCTTTCGGGCGAGCTGACTGAACTAGTAGCCCGCTTTAAGAATATTTAAAGCCACTGCTGGTCAAGCCACAACAATAAGGAAAACAGAGCCATGAAACTCAACCAGAAAATCAGAGACACCCTGTTGGTCACGGCCATGGAGAAAATCTTCGGCAAGGAGATGGACCAGCTCAACAGCAAACTCACCAAGCTGATTGAGCCACTGGTGCCGCTGTATGAAAAAGAGATTGGCCCCTGGCGCGATATTGATAAGGCTTATCTATCCATGAGCAGTAAGGCCTACATCCGGAAACAGGGAAATGACACTACTAACCTTTACCTGACATTCGCCAATTCCGGGGATCGTTCCTACTACTTTAAAGGAGATTTGGATGATTTGGTCGGTAAAATCGTATCTCTGCCTTATTCCGTTCCCTATCAAAACTACCGCTCCAGTAAAGTCATTCTGGCACTGGACACCCTGTTGAAAAAGCACCCCGCCAAGCTGAAGCGGATTCAGGAACACCGCGCCAAAGTGAAGGCATTGATGGAACGCATCAAGAAAACCCGCTTTGAGCTGATCCAGTTGCTGGCCTCCTGCACCACGGTCAAGCAGCTGGATGCCACATGGCCCGAGGGCATCGAGAAGGGCATTCTGGAAATCCCGAAAAAAGAAGTTACCGCCAATCTGCCCATTGCCGTTCATAAACTGAATGAAATGGTGTTTGGCACTCCCCAAAAGGAGGCCAAATAGCCATGACTGCCACCACCGACAACAAACGACACCTGATAGGCGGCTACAGCTTCCGCCCCAAGTGCACCCCACCCACCAAGGCCGGTGATTACATCGGTTATGAAGCGGATCTCGGTATCTGTCTCACCTTTTTTGAAGATGGCCGCTTCCACCCCGCCGTGGATTACTGGCTTCCTAAAAAGCGGGTCAGCCTGCAGGCCATCAACGATTCAGCAGAACGCCAGAAGGCGGAAGATTTGATGGCCGCCCATGTTCTGGAAGGATTGCTGGTCACTAAAGCAGGGCTGAACGAAACCATCGAACAGCTGGCAAAAACCGTTTACACCATCGTGGATGCCGTAATGGCCGAACGGCAAAGCCGGGGGGAGTCATGATCATGCAGCTACTCACTTACCTGACCTCCCTGTCCGTCCCCAATGCCCTCAGCGGTCGGCGGATCAAACGGCACCAGAAGAAGCCGCGCCCCTGCCTGTTAAAAGGCTGCGGTCGCCTGCACACCCACAACAACAGCTTTTGCAGTGCCGACCACTGCCGTGAGTACCAGGCCGCCAGAAAAGCAGAAAGGAGGCAACACCATGGCCTTTGATCTGCGCTGGTACCAGTCCGAAGCCATCACCGCCATCTATGAGTACTTTGGCCGGGCCAAAGGCAACCCCCTGGTGTGCGTCAGCACCGGGGGTGGCAAGTCGGTGATCATCGCCGCCTTTATTCAGCAGGTAATGGAAGCCTGGCCGGATCAGCGGATTCTGGTGCTGGCCCATGTGAAGGAGATTCTGGAACAGAACTTCGACAAGATCACCGCCATCTGGCCACTGGCCCCGGCGGGGGTTTACTCCGCAGGCCTGAACCGGAGGGACACCGATTCCGCCATTCTGTTTGCCGGGATCCAGTCTGTCCATAAAAAGGCCTTCGACCTGGGCGCCTTTGACCTGGTGATTGTGGATGAGTGCCACCTGATCAACGCCGACAAAGACGACACCATGTACACCGGTTTCTTTCGGGACCTGAAGATGATGAACCCGAAGGTCAAGGTCATCGGCTTCAGCGCCACCCCGTACCGGATGAAGTCAGGCTTGCTCACGGAAGGCGACAACGCCCTGTTTGATGAGGTGGTCTACGAGACCGACATCCAGCGACTGATTGATGAGAACTTTCTCTCACCCCTGATCAGCAAAGGGGGAGCCGAAAAGATCAGCCTGGAAGGCGTCCGCACCCGGACCGGGGAGTTTGTCACCAAGGATCTGGAGGAAGCGGTTCACCGCAACGACGTTACCGACAAGGCGGTGACTGAAATCCTCCAGTACGGGAAAGACCGGAAGGCCTGGCTGATCTTCTGTGTCAGTGTCGCCCATGCGGAAGAGGTGAAGGAGCTGCTGGAATACGAAGGCATCACGGTCGCCTGTGTTCACGGGGGCACCCCCACCGCAGAGCGTGAGCAGATCCTCAAGGACTACAAGGCCGGGAGAATCCAGGCACTCACCAGTCAGGGTGTGCTGACCACTGGCTTTGATGCGCCACTTACTGACCTGATCGCCCTGCTTCGCCCCACCAAGTCCCCTGGCCTTTATGTGCAGATCATGGGGCGGGGCCTGCGGATCAGCCCGGAGACCGGCAAAACCGACTGCCTGGTACTGGACTATGCAGGCAATGTTGAACGACACGGCCCCATTGACCGAATCAACGTGGACAGCATCCGTCGCAAGAAGAAAGGTGAACCCGGCGAAGCCCCCATGAAAGAGTGCCCGGAGTGCCACAGCTTCACCCTGGCCTTTGCCAGTCAATGCCCGGACTGCGGCTACCAGTGGCCGGAAAAACCCCAGCATCAGGAGACCGCCACCGATGCCGCTGTACTGGCCAACCAGGTAGAAGCGGAGTGGCTGGACATAGACGACATCTATTACGCCATCCACGAAAAGAAGGACAAGCCGCCCTCCCTGAAGGTCACCTACCGCCACGGCTTTGACAGCACCAGCGAATGGGTCTGCTTTGAGCACGGCGGCTACGCCCAGGGCAAGGCCCAGCACTGGTGGTTCAAGCGGGCAGGTTTTGCGGTGCCCTGTCCCCGCACCACGGAAGAGGCCTACAACCTGATCACCAGTAACGGCGTGCCCTTTCTGGCACCCTGCCGGATCTATGTGAAACCGGACGGCCGGTTCTCCCGGATCCTGAACCATGATCTGACCGCAGTCCCAGGCACCCCCAGCCAGTGGAACGACAACCCGGCGGCTAAACCCAGGCAGGAGGAAATCGTGCCAGCGGGCAGCGATGACTTCAGCGCCATTAATGCCGAGCTGGATGAAATGGACGACTGGGGAGACATGCTGGACAACGTCTGGGGTAAGCCCGGCGACGTTCAGGAAGACGACACTATCCCGTTTTAGGAGAACAAAAATGGATACCCGGAAAATAGAACAGGCACTGCAACTGGCCCGCGCCATGATCCTGATGCCCTCCGCCCATATGCCCCACCGGCTGGACGTGGCCAGGGAGCTGGAAGACGCCCTGGCGGAGCTGAATGGGGAGCTGAATGAGGAGCTGGAGACAGAATCGGTTGAAGCGCTGAACACCACACAACCACAGGAGCCACACCATGGAAAGAAAGCATCTTAACCAGCTGGCCAGCGACATTGTGGCCATGGAAGGCGCCAGCCGTTCCATCAAAAGCGACAACCGGCGGCCATGGGCTCCTGGCCGGGTGGTGTTCACCCGCCATCAGCGCCAGGACCCGCCCCGGTTCAAGCTGCCCAAGCAGAAGGCGGCCGCTGTCGCTGATATGTGGATCCTGAATATGGTCAACAGCGCGAGGGGAAAACAATGAGCAGGACACCCCACACTCCCTGCGAGAAGGCCATCCAGCGGGTGCTGAATCCGCTGCCAAAACCGCTCACCTGCAACTGCTGTGGCGGCACCGTCGTCATTGCCAGCCATGGGGATGTCTACAACGGGCGTTGCTTTGGCACCTGGCCCTGGGTCTACCTCTGCCAGAACTGCGGCGCTTATGTGGGCATGCACCCGAAAACCGACATTCCCCTGGGCACTCTCGCCGATCCCGCCACCCGGGAAGCGCGGAAACGGTGTAAGGCTCCTTTCGAGGCCCTGCATAAAACCGGAAAAATGACCCGCACCGAAGCCTATTCAAAACTGGCGGCAAAGCTGGGCATTAAAAAAGAGCAGTGCCACTTCGGCTGGTTTGATGCACCCATGTGTGAACGGGCAGCCGTGGCAGCACGGGAAATCTTTTTGGGGATATAAGAGGAAACAACATGTCGCCAACTTTTGAAATCTTAATTCAGGGAATGCTTTTAGCTGGATCAGCTTGCCTGTTTATCGAATGGCTGAGTAAGCGTGGTTAGAACATCTTTAAAGGGTTACTTGTAATGAACATATTAGAAATCAATAAAAGAATCGCCATGATTGAAGGTTTGAAATTTGAAGTGGCCGAGAAAATGGATGGTGGTAAAGGCTACATTGAATACATTCGTGTAGAAGAAATCAACCCAATCAATGGAAATCCATTCTATTACGACTATTCACCTGCTACCGAGTGGGGTCATGGTGGGCCGCTGATAGAAAAATATGAGGTTTACCTTTTCCCTGTTGATGGTGATTGGCTTGGAAAACTGGAAAGATTCTCAGGAGATATAGAACCAACAGCATTAAAAGCAGCGATGATGACAATCATCAAAGCCCACCCAAACCGGTCAAACACATTCATTCAAACCCTTTTGGAGCGGAACGGCATTGATTCTGATACTGCCAGACAGCTTATCTACCGCTGGAATCTGACCGAAGATGAATGGAGGCAAGCAATACTAAAAACACGATCTGGCATCAGCATCTTTAAAGCTGTTCGAGATGTAGTTGACTGGAAGGGCAAAGGTAATACCAAGTAACAACCCGCATTAATAACAAATCTTGAAAACCGCTCAATTCAGCGGAGGGGGAACTTTTGCGCCATGAAAAAGGAAAGTCATAACTACCGAATTCCACCCCAGATGGGGCTTAATTTCTCCGGTGAGCTAATTGTGGATAATTTCGCAGGAGGGGGTGGTGCAAGTACCGGAATTGAAAACGCAATGGACAGGCCGGTGGACATTGCTATTAACCACGACCCGGAAGCGATTGCCATGCACACCGTTAACCACCCACACACCAAGCACTATTGCGAATCCGTGTGGGATGTGGATCCGGTAAAAGCCTGTAATGGTCGCCCGGTGGGCTTGGCCTGGTTCTCTCCTGACTGTACCCACCACAGTAAAGCCAGGGGTGGAAAACCCAAAAGCAAAAACATTCGCGGCCTAGCCTGGGTAGCGGTGAAGTGGGCCGCGGCGGTCAAGCCTCGAGTCATCATGCTGGAGAACGTCGAAGAATTCCAAGACTGGGGGCCGTTAACTACTGATGGAAAAGCTTGTTCTATAAATCAGGGGCGAACTTTTAAAGCATTTATTGCCGCTCTAACAACTGGATTACCAACAAACCACCCTGACACGGATGAAATCAAAAACTTTTTGGGGGATAGCTTCAAACAAGAGTTGCTGGAGACAGGACTCGGATATCAAGTGGAATGGCAAGAACTCCGAGCTTGCGATTATGGCGCCCCAACCATCCGTAAGCGCCTGTTTCTGATCGCCCGGTGCGATGGTCAGCCTATCATCTGGCCAGCTGCTACCCACGGTAAAGGTCTGACACCTTACCGAACCGCCGCTGAATGCATTGACTGGTCAGTGCCCTGCCCCAGTATTTTCGAACGCGCCAGGCCTCTGGCGGAAAACACACTGCGCAGGATCGCCAAAGGCATTCAGAAGTTTGTGCTGGAATCGCCAACGCCGTTTATTGTGCCCATCGCCCACTACAACGGGCGCAGCCTGGCTCACTCCTTGAGCGAGCCCCTGAGAACCGTTACCGCCAGCCCCAAGGGTGGAGCCTTTGCCCTGACCACGCCTTTCCTGTCAAAACAATATTCCCGGTCCACCGGGTCGGAAATCAACAAGCCCGTTCATACCGTCACCAGCAAAGACAAAAACCATCTGGTATCCGCCTTTATCGCCAAGCATTACACCGGTGTTACCGGCTCAGATATTGCCGAACCACTGCACACTGTGACCAGCAAAGACCATAACGCTCTGGTAACCGCCTTCCTCCTGAAATACTACGGCACCAACGTCGGCCTGCCCCTGAGTGAGCCCTGCCACACGGTCACCAGCAAAGACCGTTTTGGCCTGGTCACGGTCCGGGGGCAAGCATACCGGATCGTAGACATTGGTATGCGCATGCTGACACCCAGGGAGCTCTACACCGCCCAGGGCTTTCCAGAGGATTACATTATCGACCGGGACCATACAGGCAGACCACTGACCAAAACCAGCCAGGTGGCCCGATGCGGTAACGCCGTCTGCCCACCACTGGCGGAAGCGCTGGTAAAAGCGAACTTCTCAGGTTTAAGCAGCAAGCGGGTTGCATGAAAAAAGGAGTTTTAACAATGAACACAGAATTAATGTTGTTTGCGAGGTATGAAAAGCCTTATGTGCATTAGTTCAGATCTGATCTGACAATTCCCTCTTCAAAAAAGGGAAGGGTTACCGATTTAGATAGAGGGTGAAATCACTGAAATCTAAATCGTAAAAAGGTAACCCTTATGATTCATACTAATCA